>JAHISL010000066.1 GCA_018818185.1 Patescibacteria group bacterium
TCGATTTTAAAAATTTTGAGGTTGCTAACAGTAGCGGTAGCATTGCCGTAATGTCCAGGCATTTTTTTACCCTTAATAACTTTTCCAGGTGTTTGAGCGCCAATAGAGCCGGGTGCGCGAACACGATCAGAGGCACCACCAGAAACTGGTTGGCGACGGAAACCATGACGTTTAATAACACCGGCAAAACCGTGACCTTTACTTTTGCTGGTAGCTGAAACCACATCACCAACTGAAAAGACGGAATCTATGGTAACTTCTGTTTTTAAGTCTGGATTAGTATCGGCAGTATTTTTGAACTCAACAAATTTGTCTTTGTGTGTTTTTAGTTGAACGGCTTCGTAAGTATCTTTTTCGGTGGTTCTCAAACGGGAGACGATTAGTGGTTTGGCTTCTAGAACAGTGACGGCAACCCTTTTCCCATCATCATTAAAGATGCTGGTCATGAATTTTTTTTGAGTGAGGAATCCAGAAATCATAGTGGTAATTACATCTTGACTTCAACTTCAACTCCGGATGGCAAATCGAGGTGCTGGAGACTGTCGACAGTACGAAGATTAGTGCTGAAGATATCGATTAAACGCTTGTGGGTCAAAATCTCAAAGTGATCACGAGCGTTTTTGTCGGTATGAGGACTAGTTAAAACTGTAATGAGCTTGCGAGAGGTAGGCAATGGAATTGGACCTTGGACTGTGGCACCAGCAGTAACTGCGGCTTCCACAATCTTGACCGCCGCCTCGTCAATGAGACGGTGGTCAAAAGATTTAAGTCTAATACGAATACGATTGCCTTTCATTGTTATTTAATGATTTCGGTGATAGCACCGGCACCGACAGTTAGACCACCTTCACGAATAGCGAAGCGGAAACCTTTTTCCATGGCAACTGCTTTTATTAATTTAACGGTAACGTTGGCATTATCTCCTGGCATAACCATTTCGACACCATCGGGAAGGATAACCTCTCCGGTAACGTCAGTGGTTCTGATAAAGACTTGAGGTCGATATCCAGCGAAGATAGGAGTGTGACGTCCACCTTCTTCTTTTTTAAGTAACAAGACTTCGGCTTTGAATTCAGTGTGAGGAGTAATGGTACCTGGTTTGGCCAAAACTTGACCGCGCTCGATATCATCTTTTTCAATACCTCGGAGAAGAAGACCGACGTTGTCACCTGCTTGACCTTGATCAAGTTGTTTGTGGAACATCTCAACACCAGTAACGATGGCTTTTTTGGTATCACGGAGACCGACAATTTCGATTTCGTCGTTGATTTTGATAATTCCGCGCTCAATTCTACCAGTAGCAACAGTACCTCGACCCTTGATAGAGAAGACGTCTTCAACCGGCATTAAGAAAGGTTTATCTAATTCACGAGCTGGCTCAGGAATATAGCTATCGAGGGCATCCATTAATTTTTTAATGGAATCAACACCATCGGCGTCACCTTCAAGAGCTTTGAGGGCGGAACCACGAACGATAGGAATCTCTTCACCGGGATAACCATATTTGGTTAAAAGGTCGCGAATTTCCATTTCGACGAGATCCAAGAATTCAGGATCAGTAACAAGGTCGACTTTGTTTAAAAAAACAACCAAGGAAGGAACGTTAACTTGCTTGGCAAGCAAAACGTGTTCACGAGTTTGAGGCATTGGACCGTCTGGAGCAGAAACAACGAGAATAGCACCGTCCATTTGAGCGGCACCAGTAATCATGTTTTTGACGTAGTCAGCGTGCCCAGGACAATCAATGTGAGCATAGTGTCTTTTCTCGGTCTCGTATTCGACGTGGGAAATAGCAATAGTAACGATTTTGCTGGCGTCACGGACAGTACCGCCTTTGGCGATGTCAGCGTAAGATTTGGGGTTTCCTTGAACCTTGGCAATAGCAGCGGTTAATGTGGTTTTACCGTGGTCAACGTGACCAATGGTGCCTACATTAACGTGGGGTTTGTTTCTTTGATAAGTATCGGCCATTTTTTTCTCCTTAATTTATTTTATATGAGCCCTTTTGGGCAATTTTTAACAATTAATTATACATTACTCTGGCTTCTAATTGATAGCCAAAGTCTTTGTTGCCGTAGTAAATACGGTAATTGAAAAACGCTTTACGATTGTAACAGCAAGACACCTGCTTCGCAAGATGGAAAATACTTATCTTGAGGGATAAATACGTTTTCAATATATTTATCCGATAGTAACATAAAAATAAATGAAGAAACAGTTGTTGATAAAACTATTTGACCTATCTTACTATCGGGTAAGCCCCGAGAAAAAGCCTGATGGCTGTAGCCCAAGTAGAATCGGAGTTTAGACCAGGTTTATCTTGATATTTCTCTTGGATATTTTTTAGCTCTAATTCTAGTCTATGCCTAACAGCTGGCAGAATGTCTATCTTTCTTTCATCATGAGTTTCTTTTCCTATACCAAAAAACCCAGCTTTATCAACAACGGTATAAGTGGAGTCACTGTATATTTTTGGTAATTCCGTTTGACGTTGATTTTCGAGTATATCGTTGCCAGAGATGGAACTGAGCTTGGATGAAAGATTGTTGAAAAATGCATAGACATCTTTGTCGCCATAAAGTTGGGGGTTTTTTGTTCGGTAGGACTCCTTAAAATCGTTAATGGCTGTTAAAAGTTTTGACCTTGGAGGTATTTCACCGTCCTGGGCTTTAAAACCAGGATAAAACTCACCTAGTAAATAAAGAATAGTAGGATTCTTCGCTAGTCCATCCAACATCTCTTGGCTGGCTGTGGCAAGAGCTTCTTTTTTGGCAGTTTCTTGCTGAGCAAGCTTTTCTCTTTTCTCCTGAGCTTCTTTTTCCTGAGCTTCTCTCCGAGGAGCATCTTGAATCTCAGTCACGGCGGTGTTCCTTTCCCAAAGAAGTCTTGCGGCTGCCTGTGAGGCAAGTTGGTTTTCATTGGCAGCGTAAATATTTTTTATTTCGTCGTATAAAAAGCCAATATATTTAGAGTGGTTATCCCCCTTAATTTGAAGAATAGATTCTGTCTCTGGATCAGTAAGAGCCAGCAAGCCTTTGGCGGCATGAATGCGAAGACCATCAGCGTTAGAATTTGAATCATTAGACTTTATGGTGCGAGCAGTATCAAGGGTGGCACGAATCATACCCAGGGCTAGGGCTTGAAGTTCTTCGCGATTCTCTTGTCCATCTTTCCGAGATAATCCTCCAATTTTTTCAGCTAGGGTATCGGCAGACTCGGCGTTGATAAGATTCCAAACCTCCTGGGTAATGAGACCGCCAGTAACTATTTCAATTGTCTCTGGGGTGAGACTGTCTATCTTTTTACCCTTTAAGATCCCATAGAGATTGTAGCCGGCAGATTCGTGGAGAAGAAGTTTGGCGTTTTTTTGCTCAGGATCTGAAAGAGGAGAGGTCTCTTTATCGGCGAGAAGAGTAAGAAGATGGAGGGTAGAATCTTCTTTGGGAAAAGGAGAATTGTGGGTGTCTGAAAGTTGGTAAATATGACTGTCAACAAATCTGGAAAAAATACCTTTACAGGTATGGAGAGCCTCGGGGCGAGAATCGACGAGGGTGGCAATGTGATCGAATTTAGAAGTACCAGGAACATTCATAAGTTCTTCTATGGTGCGAGTGGTGCGAAAAAGACCAACAATTCCCTTTTCAGGTTCTTCACCGTCGTATCCATTTATTTGATCAACAAGAGTATCTACCCTTGCCGCTCCAGTCTGCCTAATCTCGGCCTTTTCAGCTTCTGTCTTTGTGCTAAGAAAATATGCATCTGAGGCGGTGGCATCACTCATAGAGCTGGCGACATTGCGGGAATAGATATTGGCTTCTGGTAAATAAATATCACCCAGACGGCTTAATTCAGATCCTTCTGGCTTGGGTCCCGGTTCTTGACCGGCATTTTTCAAAATCTCGGCATTTGTTTCCCAGGCACTAACAGCTTGACTGTGTTCGGAGACTTCAGTAAGAATATTGTTATATAGAGTTAGTAAGGGAGAGGTAGCTTTTGTCTCGGTTTTAACAACTGATTCAGAGGGGGGTTGGGGTGTTTGATCGATTGCCATATTGATTATTTGTATCACTATTTACGGCTTGAATCCACAACTTGAAACCCCGCTGGTAGGCGGGGTTTAATTTTTTGCTCAGAATAAAATTCTTATTCTTTTTTACCGTCGGTTTTGATAGTCAATTTTTCTTGAATATCTCGAGGAACGGGGTCGTAATGGCTAGGTTCCATGTAAAAAGAACCACGGCCCTGAGTCAAAGAGCGAATGACAGTGGCATAACCACGAACAGCCTCCAAGGGAATGGTGGCATCAATGGTGGTAAAGCCAAATGATTCGGTGGTACCGGCAATTTGACCTCGACGCGAGGAAAGATCGCCGATGACTGTACCCAAAAACTCTGAAGGACAGGCAACTTCGAACTTCATAATTGGTTCGAGAATAAGAGGACTAGCAAGAGCAAAGGCATCTTTAATGGCGTATGATCCAGCAAGTTTGAAAGCTGCTTCAGAAGAGTCAACATCATGATAGGAACCATCGAAGACTGAAATTTTGATATCAGTACAGGGATAACCAGCAATAATACCTTTGGCTAGGGTCTCGCGGACACCTTTTTCAATAGCGGGAATAAAGTTGCTGGGAATAACACCACCCTTGATGGCGTTAATGAACTCAATCCCCTCACCTCTCTCTTTTGGCTCAATCTTAATCTTACAGTGACCGTATTGACCATGACCGCCCGATTGGTGAATATATTTTCCTTCACCATCAGCGTTTGAGGAAATGGTCTCTCGATAAGCAACTTGAGGAGCACCGGTTTTGACCTCAACCCCAAATTCTCGCTTTAAACGATCAACAATAATTTCCAAATAAAGTTCACCCATACCAGCAATGATGGTTTGACCTGTTTCATGGTTGTAAGAGACTTTAAAGGTTGGATCCTCTGAAGTAAGACGATTAAGAGCGGCTCCCATTTTTTCTTGATCATCGGCAGTTTCCGGTTCAATACTTAGAGAAATGACGGGATCAGAGAATTGAATCGGTGAAAGGGAAATTGGATGAGCCTTGTCACAGAGAGTATCACCAGTAACAGATTCTTTTAGACCAATACAGGCGACAATTTCTCCAGCATAGGCTTCCTCAATACCTTCACGCTTGTCAGCGTGCATCAACAAGAGACGGCCAATCCTTTCACTCTTTTGCTTGGTGGCGTTATATACTTCTTGACCAGTTTTAATGGTGCCAGAATAAATACGAACATAAGAAAGAGTACCGACATGAGGATCAGACTGAACCTTGAAAAGAAGACCGGAAAAAGGTTCCTTGTTCTCAGGTTTCCTGGTAATAACTTCGTTGGTAACAACATCAAAACCTTGGGCTGGAGGAAGATCTGGTGGAGAAGGAAGATAATCAATAATGGCATCTAGGATTGGATGAATACCCTTATTTCTCCAAGCAGCACCACAATAAACCGGAAATAATTTTCGAGTAATGGTGGCCTTTCGAAGAGCGGCCTTTAATTCAGGAATTGAAATTTCCTCATCGTTAAGGAATTTTTCCATTAGTGTTTCGTCTTCTCCGGCAATTTTTTCAACCATGGCAGCACGAGCAGCAGTGGCAGCTTCCAAATATTCTGGAGTGACGTCTTTGGTAGTAAATTCCATACCCTCATCATCCTTGTCATAGACAATCATCTTCATCTCCATGAGATCGATAACACCCATAAAATCATGTTCTTCACCAATTGGAAGAACAACCGGCACAATGGGACAACGGAGTTTTTGATTAATAGAATCTAAGGTTTTTTGGAAAGAAGCACCAACTTTGTCCATTTTGTTGACAAAGGCAATACGAGGAACCTGATATTTGTCAGCTTGACGCCAAACAGTTTCAGATTGGGCCTGAACTCCGGCGTTACCATCAAAAATCATAATGGCGCCGTCAAGAACACGAAGAGAGCGCTCGACCTCGGCGGTGAAATCAACGTGGCCCGGAGTGTCGATAATGTTGATACGGTAGTCTTTAAAATAGGTGGTAATACAGGCAGATTGAATAGTGATCCCCCTCTCCCTCTCTTGAACCATGGAGTCGGTAGTAGTAGTTCCTTCGTCGACTGAACCAATCTTATGAATTTTTCCTGTATAAAAAAGAAGACGTTCGGTAGTGGTGGTCTTACCACCATCGATATGGGCAATAATGCCAATATTTCTAACTTTGTCCATAGGGACAATTCGGTTTTTTGTGACTTGAATAGCGTCGGCCATAAAATTTGTTTTTATTAATAGGTTTTAAACATAGTATCATAGCATAAATGAAGGCAAAAATATTAGTGGTAGGAGGCGGAATTGGCGGACTTGTAGCCGCTTATCGACTTTTACAAAAAAAATATGCGGTCACTTTGGTGGAGAAAAATAGTGAATTAGGCGGATTGTTGGGCGCTTTTAAAATTGGAGGCACCTATTTGGAAAAAAGTTACCACCATATTTTTAAGACAGATAAATATATTATCGAGCTGATTAAAGAATTGGGGTTAGAAAAAAAATTAAAATGGCACGAGGCTAAAACGGCGATTTACTACAAGAAAAAAATATACCCCTTTGCTGGGGCAATTGATTTACTTAAATTTGAACCGTTAAATTTGATAGATAAATTAAGATTGGGATTTGTAAAAATTTATTTAGAAAAGGAAAATAATTGGAAAAAGTTTGAAAATGTTTTGGCCTATGAATGGATGAAAAAGTGGTGTGGTAATAATGCCTATAAAGTTATTTGGGAGCCGCTTTTAAGAGGAAAATTTGGCAAGGAATATAAAAAAGTGTCAATGGCTTGGATGTGGGCCCGAATTCATACTAGGGCTAATTCCAGCGAGAAGGGCAAAGAATATTTAGGATATTTAGATGGCGGATTTCAACAAATTATTGATGAACTTAAACGTAGAATTTTGAAATTGGGGGGAAAGATAGAATTAAATACAAACCTACCCCCTCGCGAGCTCGGGACCTCCCTTGAGGAAGGGAGGCTAAAAGACTTTAATAGAATAATTAGCTCGGCGCCATTGGAAAAAGTTGATTATTTGGGGGCAGTTACGATGGTGTTTACGTCTAAACAAAATTTAAGCCGGTATTATTGGCACAATATTAATGATGATAAGTCCCCTTTTCTGGCATTGATTCAACATACAAACCTGGAAGATAAGAAAAAATATGGCAATAAACATGTCTATTATCTAGGAACTTATTTACCGCATAATCACCGATACTTTAAATTTGGGGATAAAATAGTTGAAAAAGAATTTTTTAGTTACCTAAAAAAAATACTTCCAAACTTTAATGAGGAAAAAGTGTTAAAGAAATGGGTGTTTAAATTTAAATATGCCCAGCATGTGGTGGATGTGGGATATAGGAGAAGAATTGAAAAGTATAGACATGGTAAGGGGAAAATAATATACATGAATTTTGCACAAATTTACCCAGAAGATAGGGGTATAAACTATGCGGTGAGAGAGGGAGAAAGAGTAAGTAAATTATTTGAGAATTAATTCTAATGCCCCAACCTGAATAAGGCTAGAAAATATGTGACTTAAGCTTTCGATATCAAAGGGTAAGAAATCATTTGATGTTGTCAAGACTTCGATTAATTCTGATAGTTTTATGTGACACAAATCTCCGGAAGATGTTCTCATTTCAAGTTTATGAAAGTTTGTCTGGGCTAAGGTAAATGACATGTCCATACGATCTTTGCGTCCAGGAAATTTCATAGAATTCGCAGTTTTTGCCTCACTAACAGGGAGGCTTGGAGGGACAAAAATAATTCCAAAGGGTGTTTCCTTTTTTTCTAAAAGCAATTGGTTTTGAGTATAAGAAGAATTTAATTTAAGATGTTGTGAGCGAAGCAACGAAATTGATATAGCAGTAATTGTTTTTGAATCAGGGATTAGGCCATTTTTAAAGAGATCAATAAGTTCCTTGTTTGATACTTGTCCTGAATGTTTGGTTTTTCTGTTAATTTTATTCTCAAGTTCTATTGCCCTGTTTACGTTTTCTGCGTCGAAAAAATTAGCATCCCACTTAAAAGATGGATTGTACCACTGTGTTTGGTCAATTCTTTCAACAATTTTAGGAAAAATGTTAGGATATGTTTCAGACGTACTGCCAAAAGATAGGTTAATTATATCCAAAAAGTCAGGTCCAGATAAAACGGAAGGTCCAGTTAGCAGGGTTGATGTAGAAGTTTCCTCAGTGTCAAAAAAAGTTTTGGGATATGACAAGTCGACCCCGAATCCATTAACTCCAAAAAGGTAATTATTCTGGAGCCTAAGCACAGTATTGTCGCCATCTAAACTTGAGAGAACCAATGTGTTTGAGACGGTATTTGGTTTCTTCTCTTTTAAAGGATCCTGAGAAGTTAAGAATATCTCCTTCTCGCCTTTACTGGAGACAAATTTAGTAAAATGAAATTTTGATTCTTTTCGAATGTTTACATTTTCTGGAGGAAGCTTAACTTTACGAGTTACTAAGGCCACATTATCCATTTTCTGATCTTTGAGAGTGGTGGGTCTGATTTCATAAGGTATTGATTGATCAGGAGAGAAAATGGTAATCAACTTAGTACAAGAATCTTGCCATTTTTCCCGGTTTGTCAACAAAATCTCAGCTGTGCTCATTGCCAAAGAAGGGCGACCATAAAAGTCCATTCTATTGTAATGATAAGCAGAAAGTATGCCCACCGAATATGGACCATTAATGGGAAAAACAGAATGAATTTTATAAACAGAATCACTCCGATTAAGAATCTGTCCGTGTTCATGGTCAATTAATATCCTTATTGGTGGACAAGAAACAATAGAAGGCAAGGGTGGAACATATTTTTCTAAACTTTTTGAAAGGTTTTTCCATGCTACAAGTTCATGATCAGCCCTTTCGATCTGGTGGACATTCCAGGGAATCAACGGTAGCAGAGGATATGATTTGTCACGGTGACTGCTGCCAAAGATACTTAAATTTCGATATCGTCCCATAATTTCATTGGCATCTAAATCTGTAGCTGAGACAATTCTTTTGGTGTCAGGAACATTATCTGTAATAACCACGTCAAGGGGCGAAAAGCTTTTATATGGTAACTGATGTTCTGACTTAATACCTGAAATTTCGACAATTGTAAGAGGTTTGTGATCTTGAATGCATTTTATAAAACGATGAAGTCCATCAACAATATTTGAGTTTTTAAAATCAACTTTCTCATCTGAATCTAATATCTCAACCAAGGGAGGAGTAATAATTGCTCCGTCTTTTAATTGATAAAGTCCATCAACCTCGTTTAGGGGTTTACCAATTTCCTCTTTACACTTAGCATCAAGAGAAGGATATGATTCTAAGTTTTGCTGTAACGCATAGAGAGCTATGGCTCCATAATCTGCAAGCCTATCGGGGGGAATAGTAACGATCTTTATGGTGGCGTGTTCGTAGGGCTTGGTCGTGCCATCAACAAGAGTGACCTTTCTTAAAGCGTTAACCAATTTTTGCCTTTCTGGTGCAAGTGAAAATTCTTGAGAATTAATACTATTTGGTTGACTATCAAGAATGGCCATTTTCTATATTATAATATGGATATGGTTTTCGAGTTCGAAAAGAATAAATGGTGGCAAACGTCTGATGAAAAAACAATTTCAGTGCTGATTGGGGAGGCGAAAATAAATAGCAAGTTTAAGGATTACCTTGAAAATTTGTCGACCAAAGAGGGTTTAAAGATTAAAAAGATAGAAAGCTGTGAAATTGTCGGTAATTTTATCTTCTTGAAAGTGGCGTCTGAAGTTGAACTGACAAATCAACTGGTTGAAAAGGAAATGGTTCTGACTCGGACAGAGAAAACTTCTGGAGGAAGGTGCCTACTGTCTTTTGAAGTAAATGATAGAAAAATGATGGTTAGCGATTCTGGAGAAAGTATAGTAACTTTTTTCCCAGATTTTTCTAAGGAAAAGTTGTGCTATTTCCCAAAAAAAATCGAGAATGAACTTGGGAAAATATTGGGAGAAAGGTGGTCGGTAAAAAAAATTGAGGATTTAGGAAGCGTTTATCCTTTTTTAGAAATTACACCTGAAAAAGTACCCATTTTTTGGATAGAATTGTCATGTAGTCAGAAAATAAATATAGAAATAGATAAAAGTGAATATGTTAAAAAATACGATGAACTGTCTGAGTTATTGGTTAAACTTAATGATGCAATTGCTTTGTCAATTGTTGGGCGAAAGATGCATCTAGAAAAGAGAAATGGACGAAATAATTGAAAATATTAAAAAGTTAAGCTGGTTTAATAATAGCCCTGGGGAAATCCAGGAAAAGTTGTTAAATGCACCTGAGAGTTTTGCTGGGTTTATGAAAGAATTGTCTGAAAGACCGGAACTTATAGGAAATATCAAAATGCTTAGACTTATAGCGATAGAATTTGGAAACCACTTTGCCTTGCCAGTTTTTGAAGTCAAAAATGAAAAAAGCGGATTAGTTTACGAATATGAATATATTGGAAGAAAACGGGGCCCTCACCACAGCGTTCGAGGATTAATTGTACTTGAAAGTGAGGGGGAAGCAAAATATTTTATCGTTAGAAAAAGTGTAAGATTTGCGATTGGAAAAGAAGTGTGGGAATCGGTAGGAAGCATATATAACCCCGAAAAAGAAATACGACAAGATAAATATAAATTTAAAAACTATCTTGAAAATGAAATAGCCGAACAATTTAAACTACCCAAGATCTCTTTTGATAGGTTTTATGATTTAGGAATGGTTTATCCTGATGTGGGAATGTCTTCTCACGAAGTATCTTTGTTTGCGGGAGTAATTAAAGAGAACGATTGGAATGCAATGATAGAGTTACTTAAAGATAAAATAGTTTCTGCAAAAAACTACGAGTATGAATATATCTTTGTGCCAGCTGATGAGCTTTTGGAATATTTGACAAAAACAAACGATGCCCATGCACTGGCGATCTTTGGAAGATTACAGGCCTTAAATGTAATAAAATTGTAGCCTGAATATTGACACTATAAGATAATTTGATATAATCCTATCAGACTATTAAGTCGGTGAATAAACGAGCCAAAAGCTCGGACATTAATAAATAGATCTGTTATTTGCACAAAGCTTGAACAAGTTTTTGAACGCCTGAATTGTATTTCCTATCAATCTAAAACTTATATTAAAACGCCCCGTTTGCGGGGTATTTTTTGGTATCTAGTTTTAGTGGGTATCAGATTGTGGCCTATAAATAGGCAATAGTCTGATACCCATCTGGGTAGAAAAATTTTACGCGAAAGGGGAAAGTAACTATACAAAAATAGAAAAGGGAGTAATCAATGATATATGTGAGTGATTTGGAGTTATTGCTTATACTTGTTGTTTTAAGTATAGGCTGTTGTATTGTCCTACTGGCCGTTGGTCTAGTAGGTTTTTTGTTGTACTTCAAGAACCGAAAAAGGAGAATGACCATGGAAAAGCTTAGTGAAAAACGTATGGCTCAAATTGAAATGCTTGAAAAGCATGACTGGTGGAACGCCACCGATGCAGCGATCCGTCTGAAAATTGCTTATCTCCCTGAAAAAAAGTGGGACGGAGCAATTGAGGATCTGATCAACCGGACAGACATTGTCGGTGGACTGGAGCAGAAACGAATCATTCGCTTTGAAACCGACGCCGGCCAGTTTGGTGGTTTGATCAACTTTGAGGTAGTTAACCACCACGACGGCGACAAAGTTCAGAGTTACATGTACTGGACTTGGCGTAACGGACCAGCAAGTGGCGCAAAGGGTACCGTCTTTGTAGCCAGTAACGGTGTTATCACCCATTTCGTCCGACTTTATGCGGAAAAATTCGCAATCGGAGGCGAGGTGGTTGACGACTCAATCGGCGGATTTGGCGCAGTTGGCGAGGATTCGTTGACGACCTGGATACGTGAGCTGACGGAAGAGTTGCACACCGAACTCAAGATCATCAAGGTTGTAGATCTTGGACCAGTACGCACCGATTCCGGATTAGGCAATATGATGCCAAATGTTTTCTTTGCCATTGTCGATGGTGAAGGTTTGGATCTGAGCGCTGATAGCCCACTTTTGGACCGACCGGAGGTTGAGTCCAAGTATACCCTGGCGCCTATCGCCGAATACCCCCAATTCTTACGCGAGACCGATTCGGGCTATGCTCTCCAGGTGGCTGGACGCATGCAAGGACACGGTTTTTCAGTAAGTCTCACATAACAGATCTACCTGAAGGATGGGGGCTAATTGGCTTTGGTCAAATTAGCCCCCACTGGAGGGCACCGAATAAAAGTCACGTCCCTGGACGTAAGAAATGCTGCTGGCCCAACGGCCAGCAACCAATAACTTACACCAGGGACGAACAATACTTTTAATTTTTAAAATAAAACAAGTAAAAAGTTACTTATTTTTAATATAAACTAAAAATGTTGACAAAAATTGAAATTGTTAATTTGGTTAATGAAAAAAATTTATCTGAGAAATCTCTTCTGTATGTCAAACATATTTTGCGGAATTTTGAAGAAAAGGAAATTGTTTCAGAAGAAAAAATTATCGCAATTAAAAAAATACTTAGTCTCGAACAAAGCTAAAGCGAACAGATGAATCTTGACCTTCATTTCCAAAACGAGTTACTCTGATACTTTGAGTGGGGAGAATTAAGACAACATTTGAACCGCTAAGAAAGGCATCCTTTACTTGTACAACTTCACGATAGTCGGAATGAAAACTCATTACAACTCGATCATCTTGGGATGCCATCAATCCAAGGGTGCAAAAAGTATCTCTTAATTGTTTATATTCTTTAGAAGAAGTTTCGTTTTCACCTGAAGGGATTGAACCACGCTTGGGGCAACCTGGACAATTTCTTGTTTCGTATTTTAAAGTCATAGACGATTATATCATTAGTGCTATTAAATACATCTTTTCATATCCTCTAAACCCTCCTGAAGGGTTTTTGTGGTGATGCCAAGAGTTTTGATCTTATCATTGTTGAGAGCGGCGTTTTTGGCAAAAGGACGGGCATTTTCAGTTTTCAAATAATCTGCCAGTTTACTAGGCATAATTTTGGAATTATCTAGCCCGAATACTTGTGCAATCATCTGGGCCATCTCAAATGGTGACTGAGAGGAGGAGCCGACAAGATGATAGATACCGACAGGTTTTTGCTCGAAGAATATTTTTAGGCCAGCAGCAATGTCATCGATATAGGTTGGAGTAGTGATTTGATCGTCAAAAAGATTGAGGGTGTCGCCGTTTTCTATTTTTTGCTTTATTTTACGGACAATATCAACTTTAAGATCATACTTGGCCCGATAAGGAAAGGCCAGACGAGCGATAGATGCAGAGATACCAGAATTTAAGACAACTTTCTCGGCCATAGCCTTGGTTTCACCGTACCATTCGATGGCAGAGGTAGGATCGTCCTCGAGATAGGGAGTCGGTTTTTGACCGTCGAAAACATAATCGGTGGAAATGTGAATTAAATATTTGCCGTACTTTTGGCATAAGTTAACAATATTTTGTGTACCAACAACATTTAGCTGATAACAAAGACCGCTCTGATCCCCTTTTTGATCCCAGGCAGCATTGGTATCAGTGAAAGCGGCAAGATGTAAAACTGCGTCAGCGTCTGGGTGAGCAGCAAAGACAGTTTCTAATTGCTGAGGATCAAGGATACTGATTCCGGTCTCAAGAGAAATGTTAATAAATTCAATATCGGGATTAAGCTCGATAATTCGTGAACCAACTAAGCCAGTAAGGCCGGTACCAATAACTTTCATAGATTTTTTAGTTAATAATTAACAAAATTACCACTTGATAGTTTTTAGCTCTGCTTCGATATCTTTGAGTATGGGCCAGGTTTTATCTTTTTCGGATAGAATGGGGTTGGCGGCCAGCCAGGCAACATTAATGTCGGGATCGTTCCACAAGACACCACCCTCAGATTCTTTGTTGTAGAAATTACTGCACTTGTACTGAAAATCAGCTGTTTCGGACAAGACATAAAAGCCATGAGCAAAACCAGCTGGAATAAAAAACATATTTTTATTTTCTGCTGTAAGATGAGCCGAATCCCATTTACCAAAGGTGGGAGAATCGGGACGAATGTCGACAGCAACGTCAAGAACCTCACCCTGAGAAACTCGAATTAATTTGGCTTGAGCAAAGGGAGGTTTTTGAAAGTGAAGACCACGAAGAACAGCCTTACCTGAACGGGAATGATTATCTTGAACAAAATCGACGTCAATACCAGCATCTAAAAATTCTCTTTTACTGTAGGTTTCCATGAAAAATCCACGATCGTCACCGAAAACTTGGGGTTCAATTAAAATAAGACCAGGGATAGACAGTTGGGTAAATTTCATCATATTAAGTAATGATATCAAATGTCACTATTTTTGTCTTGAAGCGGCCAAACGTTGGTAAAAAGCTTCGGCTTCAGTTTTGGCTTCTCGCCACCAGGCCTCGTTTTCTTGATACCACTTAATCATTTTTTGAAGTCCGGAGTCGAGGGTTTCCTGGGGCTCCCAACCAAGCTCATTGTGAAGTTTTTCCCAAGACACTGCGTAATTGTCGTGAGCAGGTCGATCAGTCACAAATTCTATCTGCGACTCATCTTTACCCATAAGATTGAGGACTCTTTTAACCAAATCAATATTAGTTGAGGTCTCTTTTAGACCACCGATACAATAGGTTTCCCCTATTTTTCCTTTATTGACAACAGTTTCAATAGCAGAGCAATGATCGGTAACATAGAGCCAATCACGAAAGTTTTCACCTTTGCCGTAAACAGGAACTTTTTTGCCATCGATGATATTGGTAATCATTCTGGGGATCATCTTTTCAGGGTTCATATATGGACCGTAATTGTTGGAACAGTTGGTAATGGTGATGGGTAGACCAAATGTTTTACCAAATGATCGGACAAAATGATCAGAAGAGGCTTTTGAGGCGGAATAAGGAGAAGAAGGGTCATAGGGAGTTTCCTCGGAAAATTGAAGATTGGAACCAAAATCGATGGAACCAAAAACCTCATCGGTAGAAATATGGTGGAAACGAATATTGCCGTGCTTTTTGGCTGAGTTTAAAAGAGTGTAAGTGCCGATAACGTTTGTTTTGACGAAAAGAAGAGGATCGTCAATAGAGCGATCAACATGGGATTCAGCGGCAAAATGAACGACTAGCTCGACTCCACTGGACATAACACTGTCGACGGCAGACTCATCACAAATATCACCCTGAACGAATTGATAATGAGAGTTGGATTCGAGATCTTTTAAAGACTCTGGATTAGCGGCATAAGTTAACTTATCGAAATTGATAATCTCATCGTCGGGATGACGAGAAAGCCAATAATGAATAAAATTACTACCGATAAAACCGGAACCACCAGTGACTAATATCTTCATAGGGTTGGCGTAGCAGAGACACTACTAGTTTTTAACTCAGTACCAATTGTAAAGATAACATCGTAGTTAGATGTTTCGGCTAATTCGGTAACTGAGGCAGTAGCAAAGAATGGGACATTTTGAGTAAAATAAGCCGAAGGCAAGGTGCTTTTAACCTCAATACTATTACTGGTAGCGGGTTCTTTGCCATTTCCAGTGGCGACATTCTCGAAACCAAGCTTAACCAACTCAGCTTTTAGGGTGGCGGCTTGACCGTTGATGTCAGTAGCATTTAGAACTTGGATTTTGATAGTTTTGTCGACCTCAGCCATAGTTGGAGTGGGAGCCTCGGTAATTTGAGGTGTTTCAGGCATAACATTTTCGGTGTCACTGGTTCCGGGAACAATCTCGGTGCCTTTATTGTTCTGATTTAAAATAAACCAGACGATAACTGAAGCAATGACGGCAGTAACGACGAAAACGGCAATAATGGGGAGGAGGTTCTTTTTATTGTTTTCCATAGGTTTTAGAGTTGGGGATGAATCAGTAACAGCTTGAACTGGCTTTATTATAACAGGAGAGGGGGTGCTTGAGCCAACGAAGAAGGATAAAACAGGCAGAGGAACGTTGGTAGCTTTTTTGAAAGACTGACAAATATCAATCTCTTTGTAGTTTTCACCGGGGAGGTATTGCTTTGGTTCTTTGTTGTTAAAAAATGCTTGAGCATAATTCAAAAGCTTTTTGAGATCGGGAAGAGTTTTTTTGATATAAGAGGTGAGATAAACATTGCCTTTATTGGAAAGTAAAGCCAAATATTCATGCTCATTGACAGGATAAAAGAAAAAATATTGGTCATTGTCGAAACGAGAATAAAGCTTGGCAATAGAGGAGGAAACAGTTTCAAACTCCAAAACTTTTAGACCAAGTTTTTGAAGATTGCCCGTAAGAATTTTAAATTTCTGTTGATTAAAAATTCGAGTTCTGACCAAGGTTCTTTTATCGTCAGCTTCAAGGTCAAAGGTGACAGCGTCGGCAGATATTTCAAAGTCGACCGAGTCTTTGGCTAAGGTTATGACTTCTGCCGGGTCGAGCTGAGTAACAATGGAATCATAAATAAAGGTTTTGGTGATAACGTAGGTGTCATCGAGAAGAACATCTATTTCAGAAATTTTGTTTTGGCGGAAGAAATTGGCGAGATTGTGTAAAGAATCATCGTTTTGCTCTACCCAAAGATTGGTTTCAAAAGAAAAAGTATTATTTTCGTTTTTGTCTAGATATATTTCAAGACTTTCTGCCTTTGGCCAGAGAACGACTTTCGTTTTTGAGAAGATTGACATTAAGTAATCTTAACACAATTTGACTCGAGCCACTATATTTCCGTTTTGTTGAAAATAGTCTAGTTTGCCACCTATTTGATCTAACCTTCTTCGAGAACCGATAACACCAGCACCACCATCTGGCATAGCGTCTCGAAATGGTTTAGTTGATCTTGGTGTGCTGCTATTTAGGTTTCCAAGGATAGTTTTAATTTCATCTGGAGAAAAGGTGACGTCATCAGAGACCTTTATTTCTTTGGTCGAAATTTTTATCGAAACAGTGCCTGCTGGACGATTTGGTCTTTCGACACAATTTCCAATCAATTCCCCCATCACAGATGGTAATGTTTGAGGGTATCTATCGATAATGTCATGATCACCATAAATTTGAAACAAAAGGTCGGGGTAGTACTTTTGGTAAAGGCTACAAATTTCACTTAGGCCAGACATGCTGAATTTTAACATAAAAAAGCCCCTATCCAGGGGCTTTTTATTAGTGTTGAATAAAGTTACCAGCGCAAATGGGAGAAAGCTTTGTTGGCGTCGGCCATTCTTTCGATTTCCTGACGTTTGGCAATAGAAGCACCTTCGTTGCTTAAAATTGCAGCCAATTCAGCAGCAAGTTTCAGAGCAAAGCTATGATACTGCTTGTTGGGACGTTTTCTGGCGGAAAGAACCAACCAACGAATAGCCAGTGAATACTGACGAGTACCACGAACAGGTGTAGGCACCTGATAGACAGAGCCACCAATACGACGAGGTCGAACTTCGACTTTGGGCTTAAGATTGTCTAAGGCTTGTTCCAGAGTGGTGACAACATCATCACTTTTGCTTTCTTTGGCAAAAATATCTAGAGCATCATAAACCTGTTTTTGAGCGGCAATTTTGTTGCCAGCGTACATGACACGGTTAATGAGTTTGGTAACAACAATACTGTTGTATTTGGTGTCGGGAAGAACTTCCCTTGTTTTTGTTTGACCTTTTCTTGACATATGTTTTAAGTTGAAGATTTAGCAGTGCGCTTGGCACCGTACTTACTGCGAGACTGTTGACGGCCGGCAACAGCACCAGCGTCATACTTACCGCGAATAATATGATAACGAACACCTGGAAGGTCTCGAACACGACCGCCACGAATAGCAACGATACCGTGCTCAGCTAGGTTGTGGCCAACACCGGGAATATAGGCAGTAACAACGGCACGGTTGCTCAACCTGATCCTTGCCACTTTCCGCAAAGCGGAATGAGGTTTTTTAGGAGTCATGGTTTTGACAACGGTGACGACACCTTTTTTCTGAGGGTTATAGCTGTCTACACTAGTGTTTTTGATGCTATTAAAGTTGTCTCGCAAAGCACCAGTTCTTAGTTTGAGACGTCGAACCTTTCGACATTTACGAATTAGTTGATTAGTTGTAGGCATAATTATTTAATTTCCTGATCTTTTCCGACAGGAATCAGACGTCCGATAATAACATTTTCTTTAAGGCCTATCAAGTGATCGACTTCGGCAAGCAAGGATGCTTCGGTCAAAACTCCAGTTGTTTGCTGGAATGAGGCAGCAGAAAGCCAAGAACCAGTGGTAAGAGCCGATTGAATCAACCCTAGAAGGACTTTGTGTCCTTTGGCTGGTTTCCCGTTCTTATTCTTCTCTTTGGCCTTTTTATTAGCCCCTTCGTAGACAGGTCGGGTAACAACTTGACCGTAAAGGAAGTTGGTATCACCAGGATCTTCGATTTTTAGTTTATCGCTCATTTCCCTGACAATAACTTCGATATGTTTGTCGTTGATACCGATACCTTGAGACTCATAAACACCTTGGATGGAGTTGATAAGATAACGTTGAGCGGCAACCAAGCCACTAACTTCAAGAATTTCACGGACATCGACAGGGCCGGAACAAAGTTGAGTCCCCTGTCCAACAAGATCACCATCACCAACAAGAAGGGTGACATTGCTAGGAAGAAGATAATTAATAGTTTTAGCGACATTATTTTTGTCTTTTCCGCTTAATTTGATTTCATAACCATCAATATTTTCTTTGACTTTTACCTTTCCATCAATTTCAGCTAATGGTGAAGGAAGTTTGGGCATGCGAACTTCGAAAAGTTCTTGAACACGAGGCAATCCTTGAGTAACGTCGACACCTAGAACACCACCAGTATGTTTAGTTCGAAGAGTTAGCTGAGTACCAGGTTCTCCGACTGACTGAGCGGCGATAACACCGACAGGAACACCAAAGTCAACCATCTTTCGAGTGGAAAGATCCCAACCATAACATTTACGGCAGAGGCCGACCTTGGATCGACAGGTGAGAGCAGAGCGAATATCGACTGTTTTGGCTTCAGAATTTTCAATCAGAGATTGAATCCGGTTATCGACCATTTCACCCTTTTTAGCGATGACAGAATTGTCCTTGGGGTCAATAACATCGTTGGCCAAAACCCGTCCAAGCAAGCGACGACCGAAGAATTTTTCGCGACCCTTTTCGTTTCGGTTAATTGTCCAGAAACGGGAGGTACCACAATCATCTTCTCGAATAATGGCAACATGAGAAGTATCAACTAAGCGACGAGTTAGGTAACCGGCATCAGCGGTACGAAGAGCAGTGTCAGCTAGACCTTTTCTGGTACCACGGGCACCAGTAATGTACTCGAAAACAGAGAGACCTTCACGGAAGTTGCTTTTGGTAGGTAGCTGAACAATTTTACCGGTAGGATCGACCATAAGTCCACGCATACCAGAAAGTTGTTTGATCTGATCTTTAGAAGCACGCTTGATACCAGCAGCAGAGATAATTCTAATTGGGGAATCAATATCTAGAGTTTCCCAAGTTTTCTCGGCAATGGATTCGGTAATTTCCATCCAAACACCTTGACTAAGACGCTTTTTCTCTTCGTTGCTGATAAGACCATTTTTATAATTGTCTTCGATTTCAACAACTCGCTTGTCGGCAGCAGCAATAATGCTATCTTTTTGCGCAAGATAACCCATGTCGGGCATAGCCAAAGAAAGTCCTGATAAGGTAAATCCAGCAAAACCAATGTCTTTAAGAGAGTCAATTAGTTTTACGGTTTTAAGACGACCAGCAATTTCTAAGGATTTGACGATTAAATCGTTTAGAGCCTTACTACCGGCCATAGGTTGATTGATAAACTCGAATTCTTTTGGAAGAACTGAGTTAAACCAAATACGACCATAAGTAGTTTTGACAATTTGGTCATTGAGCCTAACGGCGACTAGTTCTCTTAGACCAATTTTCTTGGACTGATAGGCTAGAGTTACTTCATCTTCATCGGCCATAATAGGCAGATTTAAATAACCCTCGGCCTCTTCTTTGACAAGATCTTCGGTACGAACTGAGGTAATGTAATAACAACCAACAGCCATTTCCTGAGAAGGAATGGAAACTGGAGCGCCATCGGAAGGTTTAAGCAAGTTACGAGAGGGCAACATCAACATTTTAGCTTCTTTTTGAGCGGCGGCGGATAGGGGCAAATGAACACCCATTTGGTCTCCATCGAAGTCGGCGTTAAAACCTTTACAAACACAAGGATGAAGCCTAATAGCCAAACCATCGGTTAAGATTGGTTTGAAGGCTTGAATCGAAAGTTTGTGAAGGGTAGGAGCACGATTCAATAAGATGTAAGTGTTTTTAGTAACTTTTTCGAGAATGTCATAAACCTCATTGATACGATGATCAATTAAGTTTTTGGCACTTTTGATATTGGCTGCTAAGCCCGAATCCATTAACTCTTTGAGAACAAAGGGTCGGTACATTTCGAGAGCGATTTCTTTTGGCAAACCGACTTGGTTGAGTTTTAGCTCGGGACCAACGACGATAACAGAACGACCAGAATAATCGACACGCTTACCTAGAAGGTTTCTACGGAAACGACCTTTTTTACCTCGGAGCAAATCAGAGAGAGATCGAGGAAGTCTTTTGCTGCTTTTACGCTTATTTTTAGAGCTTTTTTGAGCATCGATAAGAATATCGACAGACTCTTGAAGCATGCGTTTTTCATTGCGTAAAATAATTTCTGGAGCACCTAATTTGATAAGTTTTTTAAGGCGATTATTACGATTGATTAAGCGACGATAAAGGTCGTTTAAGTCACTAGTAGCAAAACGGCCACCAGTAAGTTGGACCATAGGACGAAGATCTGGTGGAATAACAGGCACATATTGCATTATCATCCAAGAAGGATTGATATTGTTTTCAATCATGCCATTTAAAATCCTGATCTTGTACATGATCTTTTTCTTTTTAAGTTTTGAGCTAGTTTTGTCTAGTTCTTTCTTAAGATTTTTGACAGTTTCCGGAAGATCAATCTTTTTTAGAACTTCCAATAGGGCCTCAGCACCCATTTTTGACTCATAGAAAATGTCAGCTTTGAACTGAGAAAGATAGAAGGCCTCTTCATCACTAAGGACAGAAAGCATCTCGGTACTTTTGATCTTATCCTCAAGAAATTTAATTAGAGACTCAATACGATTTTTCTCACTACTAGCTTTGTTTTCAATTTTTTGGACATCTTGCTTAAGACGAACATCTCGCTCTTCTTTAGCGATTAAAAGTTGATCTTTATTCTTAATTTTATTATCAAGATCTTTCTTCTCTTTGGCGGTTTGAGTTTTACATTTTTCAATGGCAGCTGCTGATTCGATGTCAATTTGTTCTTGACGTTTTTGAGAATTAGCGTCTAGATTTTGCAATGCTTCCTTTTTCTTGTCTTTATCGACTGAGGTAACTAAGTATTTTGTAAAATAAACGACAGATTCAAGATCCTTTTGGGGAACGTCTAGAATAACACCGATGGGAGATGGGGTGTTTCTAAGATACCAAAGATGAGCAATTGGGGCGGCTAGAGTAATGTGGCCCATACGCTCACGACGAACCTTGCTAGTGGTAACTTCAACACCACATTTATCACAAATAACACCTTTGAATCGGATTTTTTTGTATTTTCCACAATAACATTCAAAATCGTGACTTGGGCCGAAGATTTTTTCACAGAAAAGACCATCTTTTTCTGGACGCCAAGATCGATAATTGATGGTTTCAGGTTTTAAGACCTCACCATGGGACCAGGAAAGGATTTCCTCCGGAGAAGCGAGTTTAATCTCGATACCGGTGAAATCTAGCATATTTTTAAATTTAAACATTTTAGTTGTCCTCCTTTAAAGCTTCAACTTGTGGCTCAGTAATAACTTTATCAATAATTTCTTCCGATGAATCGGAAATTATTTCTTCTTCTACAGCCTTCATCCCAACAGGGGAAATATCGAGGGCAAGACCAGCAAGTTCCTTTGTCAAAACCTTGAAAGATTCAGGTATGGCAGGTTCTGGAATTGGTTGACCCTTGATAATAGCTTGGAAGGCATGAGTGCGACCATCAATATCATCAGATTTAATGGTTAACATCTCTTGCAAAATGTGAGCGGCCTGATGAGCTTCGAGGGCCCAAACTTCCATTTCTCCAAGTCTTTGACCACCCATACGGGCTTTTCCACCAAGAGGCTGTTGAGTGACGAGAGAGTATGGGCCAGTAGAACGGGCATGGACCTTGTCGTCAACCATGTGAACAAGTTTTAAAATGTAACCGACACCAACAACAACTTCCTGATCATAGGCATCGCCAGTACGACCATCGTAAAGCTTAGTTTTACCATTTGACTTAAGACCAGCCTCGGCAAGCTCTTTGGCAATTTGATCTTCACTGTATTTTTCAAAAACAGGAACAGCATATTTTTTGTTGAGTTTGAGACCAGCGGCAGCCAAGGTAACCTCAAGAATTTGACCCAAATTCATACGAGCAACAACGGAAAGAGGAGACATAACTAGGTCGACAGGAGTACCATCGGCCAAATGAGGCATGTCATACTCTGGCATGATACGACAGATAACACCTTTGTTTCCGTGTCGTCCAGCAATTTTGTCGCCTTCTTGAATTCGACGAAGTTGAGCAACGTAAACTTTAACAATTTTGTTAACACCAGGATCAAGATCGTCACCTTCATCCTTACCTAGGACTTCGACCTTGATAACGACACCACCTTCACCATTGGGAACACGGAGAGAAGTATCTTTGACCTCTCGAGCTTTTTCACCGAAAATAGCGCGTAAAAGTCTTTCTTCGGCAGTTAGTTCTTTTTCTCCACGAGGCTCAACCTTTCCAACTAAGATGTCGTTTGGACCAACAGTAGCACCGATCATAACGATACCGTCATCAGTAAGTTTGGCTAGTTCAGCTTCGGAAACATTGGGAATATCCTTGGTTAATTCTTCAGTACCGAGTTTGGTTTCGACAACATCAGCTTTGTATTGAAAAATCTGGATATTAGTCAGAACATCTTGTTTAACCAAACGATCAGAAATTAAGAAAGAGTCCTCGTAACCTAGACCATCAACAGAAGCATAGGCAACTAAAAGATTGCGACCAATAGAAAGTTCACCTTCGGCAGTAGAGGGACCGTCAATAAGAACGTCACCTTTTTTCACTTTGTCACCAAGACCAACTAGGACTCGCTGGTTGTAGCAAGTGCCATAGGGAGAGGTTCTTTCAAATTTAGTAACAGAATAAGTTTTATCACCAACAGTAACTGAATCAGCATCAACATTGGTAACTATGCCTGAATTTTCGGATAAAATACAACGATGCATAGCGGTGGCGACAGGGACTTCCATGCCAGTACCAACAATAGCTGTCTCAGGTGAAACAAGAGGCACAGCCTGGGTCTGCATGTGAGATCCCATAAGGGCACGAGTAGCATCGTCATGATCAACGAAAGGAATTAGGGCTGCAGAGGCACCGACAATTTCGTTAGGAATCATGTCGATAAAAGAAACTTGATCGATAGGACCTTCGGAAAATTCACCCTGATATCGAATTGGAACCCAGTCTTGTTTAATGACATTATCCTCGATTTTTACACCAAGGTGGGTGATGCGTTGACCATATTCATCTTCAGCATCCATATAAAAAACATCATCAGAGAAAATATAGTCTTTACCTTTTTTACTTATTTTTCTGAAAGGAGCTTCAAGGAAACCATATTTATTTACCTGGGCATAGAGGGCCAAATAGGTAACCAAACCAATGTTTGGACCTTCAGGGGATCTAACGGTACAGATACGACCATATTGTGAAGAGTGAACGTCACGAATAGAGAAAGCGGCTCTTTCTCGGGTTAGACCACCAACACCGACAACGGTAACGCGTCGAAGAAGGTCAATTTCTGCCAAAGGATTAGTTTGGTCTAAAATTGCGGAAAGCTGATTGCTTCGGAAAAAGGTATTTAAAGATGAAATAAGAGGCTGGGGATTAATCATTTGAGAAGGAGTTGGTTTTTCCTTGGTGGAAATCAAGCTCATTCTTTCTTTGACCATTCTTTCGAAACGGGCCATGGCGGGACGAAGAGCAACTTGGGCGACAATTTCTCCACAACGTCGAAGACGACGATTGGCAAGCGAGTCGATATCGTCAAAATGTTTTTCTTCACCCTTTTGAAGTTTAATTAACTGACGAATAGTGGAAATTAGATCTTCTTTTCTGATGACCCAATTTTCTTTGTCTTCGTCGGAAAATTTAAAGGAGAACTTTTTGTTGATTTTGTAGCGACCAACTTGACCTAATTCGTAGGTATGAAGATCAAAAAAGCGATCGTTGAAAAATTTTTGAGAATTTTCCAAAACAACCGGTTCGCCGGGTCGAAGTTTTCGATAAAATTCCATGTAGGCTTCTTCTTGAGTTTTGGTAGGGTCGGCAGTGATAGTGGCATTGATATAATCTCCGAACTCTCCAACCAATTGTTTGTCAGTAAGGCCACAGGCGGCACGAAGAACGACGGTGGCAGGTACTTTCTTTTTACGGTCGATACGGGCAAAAATTACATCTTTTTTTCCAACGAAAAATTCGAGCCAAGAACCACGAATAGGACGAATCTCCGCATTGCAAAGCATTTTGCCAGTAGAAGGATCAACTTCACCAGTGAAATAAACACCAGGAGAACGAACTAGCTGGTTGATTACCCCCCTTTCAATACCATTGATAATAAAGGTGGCCTCGGGAGTCATGGTGGGAAGATTTAGAAGGAAAACATCTTCTTCACGGACTAGGCCGGTTCTTTTGTTGGTTAATTTGGCTTTGGTATAGACAGGAATGGTGTAATTTACACCCTTATGCTTAGCAACATCTGGAGTCAGGGCAATTTTGTCAAAATAAAGCTCACCGAGCTCTAAAAGCCAGTTATTACCGGTGTAGTCAGAGACGGGAGAGATAGCGCGAATAGTTTCTTCGAGGTCAGATTTGAGAAATTTTTCCCAGGATTCTTTTTGGACGTTTAATAAATTTAAAGCAGGAATTTGAGGGTATTTTTTACCCCAGTTTGTTCTTTTTGCGGAAGGCATCGATAAATTTAAAATTATAAGGATCTAAGACGAGTTATGTACCAACCGCTCGCCGAATGTGGGAATTATATACTCATGGCTTACGCATGACAAGGGGTAAGTTTTTCTGGATTTATTCAGTGCAGCTAAATTCTTTTGGAAAACTGTATTTTAACAGGAGAGAACATTTTGGGGGTTCTTGACCACCGGTAACAATTTGCCAGGTTCCGTTGATTTTAGCGGCCCAATAGATCGCACCACCACCGGTAGTGTAACTGAAGGCGACAGAGGCAAAATTCCCAACTATTTTTGACTGACCAATGATGACACCATCCGATTCTTTAGTTGACTCGGAAGAAGCCGTAGATTTGACAAGATTTACGAGTTCGGAAGGTAGATCACCAGTGTAGTTAAAGCTAAAGGTGGAGAGAATTTGATTGATAGTTGACTGAATGGCTTTCTTGTCTATGTTATCACTAGGATAATACACATTAGAAATAATTTGATAATAACTTTCACCTAATTTAAAAACTATGATGTTTGCGTTATTCATACCTCCTTGTTCATATTGGTAAGCAGTTTGATTGTCGATAGTAATTTTATTAATTGTGTTGGGATGCGTAAAGTTATCTTGATCATTAATAAAATCTTCTAAGGAAGAGTATTTTTTTTCAATTTCATTATTTTTTCCAATAAAAATATCGTCTGGTATTTCTGACTGCGGATTAGCTTGATCTTTTTTTGTTTTAGGTGAATTGAGAGAGATATACCTTTCAGTGGATGGTGAAATTGACCAGTCATTCGGGTATTTAAATTCGAATAAATTGTTATTGAATGTTTTCCAGTCGGCGGTAGAAGCAATGATGGGGACAGCGGTAGGTTCGATTGTGGGAACTGTATTTGTGATTTGGGTGGCGGCGGTTGGTGGTTTTATGAAGTTTAAATAAAGAAGAACGAGAGTTGAGGTAAAGAAAATGGCCAGAAGAATGACAAGGGCAAGGGTTGATTTTTTCACAGGTTATTGAAGTTTAAAGGTAGAGAGAATTTGATCAACTATTTTGTCACTGGTATCCAGACTTTTTGATGATCTAACCATGATAAGAAGGTTTAGATCCTTTTTTATTTCACCACTGTATATGTAAACATCTTTGGTTTTGTCAAAATTTTCATCAGGTGTATTTGTGGCTTTGATTGTGGAAGTTAAACCTTTGCCGGCTTGGTAAGCAAGATCATAATCTTTGTTGGAAAATATTGGACCAAAACCATCCGGATATACCGTACCCACCGTTAAAGTTAATAAAAAAGTTTTGTCCTCATTTTCAAGGGAAAGATTCTCGTGGATAGTAGTCGTCGTAAGTTGTTTTGGTAGTGAATCAACTAAAGTTAAGTCAGTAGGGTAAGAAAAGGAAAAATTAAAGACAGGATTTGAATAGTTTTTAATACTGGCAGAATTAGAGGCGTCACAGGCCATTTCGGTACAAGAAATGGTTAGGTCAGAATTACAAGTGCAGGTATTGCAACCATCGGTAGCAGTAAAGCTTTGATTAACCGCATATTTTTGATCGTTAATCTCACAAAAAGCATATGATGGAGGGAGGGAGGGTGAAACATCAACTACTGGCGTGTTGGAATCGGACAAGGGAAGAGATTTTTGGGAATTTACAAGAGATAAAACTATGGAAACAAGAACTCCGACAAAAATTAAAAGTGAAAAAAAGAAGAGATACTTAAAAAAATTGTTGTTTTTGGGAACTGAAGTAAGAGAAGGTGTTTCATCATCTAGGGGGACGTCGAACTTGACTTCATAATTTGATGGTGAAACAGGAGGAAGATCTGGAAGTGGTTGAGTGTCTGAATTGGCCTCAATTTTTAGCTCAGGGTCAACATCTTGAAGCATAACTGGAGGGGTTTCGGGTACTGTAGGTGTTTCGACGGCTTCGGGCGCAGGAACTGTTGGTTCTGGATTTGTTGGTAGGGGTTCTTTTGGGAAATCCTCTGTTTTTTCTACTGGAACGGGACTGGCTTGAGGTTCGGAATCTATGGGAGCTTCAGTTGAAGCTAAACTAGCGGCGTATTTATCCAAGATGTCTTGGTAATTTGGTTCCGGAGTTGTATCTGGCATGAAATAATATTCTCATTTTTCGGGATAAGGTGCAACTATGTTATATTTATTCGCAAGTGAAGAATATATATATCAAAACTTTTGGTTGTGCTCAAAACGAATCTGATTCGGAGAGGGTCAAGGCATTTTATGCGGAAAAGGGGGATGTTTTTGTTGATAGCTGGAAAGAAGCTGATATAGTAATTATCAATAGTTGTGTAATTAGAGAATCGGCAGAAAATAGGGTCTATGGATTAATTGATAACATAAAGAAATTTGACCCAAAGATAGAAATAATTTTGACAGGATGTTTGGTACCAATCTCCAAAAACAAGATTAAGGGGGTAGATAAAATGCTACCAATAAAAGAAATTAGCTTTGAGCTGGAACCGCTAAGAGATAAAACTAGAGCAGCGTTGATAACTATCAGTTCGGGATGTAACAACTATTGTTCTTATTGCATTGTCCCCTATTCTAGGGGACAAGAAGTATCTCGAAAAATGGAAGAAATTTTGAAAGAAGTTGATAGAGCAATGGAAAAAGGGTTTGAAGAGATAGTTTTAATTGGACAAAATGTGAACTCATATGGAGCTGATTTAAATCCCTCAAAACCCACCCCTAACCCCTCCCTTGACAAGGAGGGGAGGACAGAAATGGATAAATTAAGCTCTGTTTCAATGGGAAAGAGACGATTTCATAGTTTATTTCCAAAATTATTAGAAGAAGTGGCGAAAAAAGGACTTAAAAAGGTGTCATTCCTGAGTAGCAATCCTTGGGATTTTTCTGAAGAATTGATTGAAACGATAGCTAAATATCCGAATGTTGATAGATTGTTGCACCTCCCTTTTCAGGCCGGAGATAATGAAATTTTAAAGAAAATGAACAGAGGTTATACCAGACAAGAATATTTGGATTTGGTAAAAAGAATTAGAAAAAAAGTGCCAGAGGTTCGATTTTCGACAGATATTATTATTGGGTTTCCAGGAGAAGATGAGGCGGCGTTTGAAAAGACGGTTGAGGTTTGCAAAGAAGTTGGTTTTGAGATTGCTTATATTAATAAATATTCACCTCGAAGAGGAACTGTGTCGGCAACATTGTATCAAGATGAAATACTAATGAAGGAAAAAAAGAGAAGGTGGAAAATCTTGAACAGACTTGTTAATGAATGAGAAACCGGTTATTCTCTTTTTGTATTCGGACAGGCTTGGTTAGTGACCTCACAAACATTTGAGGAATTACCACGATACTCGGGACAGGAATAGGCAGCGATAGTACTGATGGTTAAAAATTTTTCATAGAGACTTTTATATTCCGGGGTGACACTGATACTTACCCGACGAGTGGCAATAGGCATACAAACAAAATGATCGTTGAAATCTTTGTGGGATGATGGGTTAACTTGAGTTAAGATATCAGTTATTTTTTGGGGTAATTCTGTATTTCCAGACATGTATGAATTATAACATGTTTATAAAAATATGTCCTTTTAAAAGATAGGTGCAGTGTGTTTTATCTGAGATATTTGGCAACGTTGGCGTTGTGTTCAGCCAAACTGGTAGCGTAGTGAATTTGACCACTGCTGTCGTTTAGGTAGTAAAGATAGTTACTAGAAGAGGGGTGGTACGAGGCAAAAAGGGAATCGAAACCGGGATTACAAATTGGAGAGGGTGGAAGGCCGCTATTTTTATAGGTATTGTAGGAAGAATTAATAGACAAATCTGATTTGGTAATTGGTTGCCAATAGATTTCTGGTTCATGAAGAGTGTCTTTGGCATACTGGACGGAGGCGTCAAGCTGAAGAGGCATTTTATTGTTTAAACGATTTAGGATTATGCCGGCAATTATTTTTTTGTCTGACAAGGTTTTGGCCTCACGTTCGAGGAGGGAGGCAAGAATTAAATTTTGAGAATCACTAAGACGACTAGTTGAGTTTTCCTTGGCTTGGGCCAATTTTGTTTCATAATTTGTCAAAACTATGTCAATAATTTGGGAGGTGGAATAGTTTTCAGGAATAAGATAGCTGTCAGGAAAAAGCTGGCCCTCTAGATCTTTGGCGGCAACAGAAAAATCGTCGTCGGGGGAAAACTGTTCGAGACGTTGACCGGGAATAATTTTGAACCAATAATCAGTACTACCGCCAGTGGCAAGTTTTTTGATAAGATCGGGTAATTTTTGAGAAGTAGTTAGGTAAAATGTACCGGCCTGAAGTTTGTTATTTAGTCCCAACAAATAGGAATATAGGTAAAAGGAGTATTTGTTGTTGATAAAATTATATTTTTGGAGACGATTGCCGATAGTAAGAAGTTCTTCACCCTGATTGATAACAAAAACTTTTTTAGTGGTATCTGTTGAGGGTGGCCGCAAAGAAATGGCAAACAAGGCGATAAAAAATGTTATGAGAAAGAGAGGAACAATGAGAAAATACTTTTTCATCAAATTTCGTTAAATAGAGCCCGACGATAGGTGTGGGACTTAGAATCTTGGATAAAGATACGACCACAACGACAGGTAACAGTTGTTTGGCCGCGAACTATTTTTCGAGAACCCTTTGAGAGCTCTTCGCCACAGCCAACACAACGACCTTGAGATAATAACCATGCCTGGATAGGAGAAATTAGACTTTTAAACATATTTTTATTTAACCAATAACTCGGTTAAGAATAACAGCGGCGGCGATAGAGTCGATTTCTTTTCTGTAAGCCTTGGTATTTTTTTTATTTTTCTGAAAAATACTGTTGGCCTCGATTGTACTAAGCGACTCCTCGACTGTTTCGATTGGTAATTTTACCATGGTAGAAAGATGAGAAACAAATGCTTTGGTCAGGTCGGCGATTTTGCCTTCGCAGAGGCCAACATAGATTTTTTCGATACGGTTTTCTGAGATAATATCTGAGAGTTTTTCAAAAAACTTTTCATTGTTTTCTACCATAGGTAGGGTAAAAATTATGTCATTTATTGAATAGGCCAAGCCAATTCTTTTGGTGCCAAAGTCAATAGCAAGATAGTTCATGTGTTGTCGGTAAGTTGAGCCTTAATAATTAAGCGGCGAAGATAGGTTCCCGGAGGAGAGCAGGTGACCAGGGTTAGATAACGACCGTCAAAACGCTGTTCAAGAACAGAAAGGTCGGTAGGTTGAACTTCGTACATTTCCTCGACAAGATATTTGTAACGAATGTGATCAAAATCAACATAGATAGCGTCACCTTGTTTCAATTTATATAAAGTAGAAAAAATAGTGTGGTATGACTTGGGGTTAAAGAATTGAGGCAAAACAGAATGGCCAAAGATGACAGGACTACCAAATTGCCCGGGAAGAGCCGTTTGGGGATATTGAATTAAACTTTTCTTTAAATCAGAACTACCAACAATGACAAGAGCTTGGTCAACTTTGAGTTTGGGAATGGAGATGTAGTAATTAGACGAGCTTGGGGAAATCAAGGAGGATGTGACGGTAGTACCGGCGCCACTAACAAACCAATTTGAAAGTTGAGTGTAATCAGTGTCTAGGTCACCGAGAACAGAACTGGAATGGTTATAGAATTGGGGAGAAAGCGGATTAAGAACTTTGCTAAATTTATCGGAATATTCGAGCTGGAACTGAATAATCGGGACAATGACAGATAAAAATAGAATTAGGCCTAAGGTTAAAAATGACAGGGCAAATATCTTTTTTTTACGTAGAGACAGGCGTTTTCTTGGCACAACAGATCTGGGCTCTGATTTAACATATAAATAACTCATGGCTAAAATTTTTGAATAATAGTAATTTTTTCTTCTGAGGGAGGAAGACGTTTTAGAAAAGAAAAAACGCTAGGGTAAATGATTATATCTCGATCGTATACTTGGGGTTGGGAATCGATAATTTTTTGAGCGGCAGAGAAATCCTTGCCAGAAAGTTGCTGACGAAGCTTGGTGATATCAATTTTGGGCAAAGTCTTACCTGTTACAGTCAACTTGCCAACAGATTTTTGAGAAGAGTTTTCAGTTGAGGTGAAAGTAAACAAAAAGTCGGAAGGAGAGGCGATGGAATTTAAGAAATCTTGATCATTGGCAAGTAGGGTTTGAAGAATGGTCTCTTTTTGCTGTGGATCAATTTGAAAAAGAGAAAGAGTAAGGGAAACATCTACTTGAAGAGTATCTGTTTCTTCGCCAACTTCTCGACTAAATTCAAGGGTTTTTTTATCGATAAACAAGGTTCCGGGCATGAGGCCAGCCAAAGATGACTCTGATTTTATTTTTTCAGAAACACGGGAATCAAGAGAGTCGGTTATAAGTTGGTTGAGCTTGGTTCTGTCAGCAGCAGAAACGACTTGAATTTGCCGGCGACTGCCACCGTTTATGGACTCGTTAACTTTGGCTAATAAGTTTGAATTTTCGCTAAAATTAAGAACGGCGTCTTTATTTTGATCAAACTCGGGACCAATATCGAGAGCAATGATGTTGGCTTTGGTTTGACCCATGGTGATAGTACCAGTAGCAAGATTGAAACTACTAGCTGGAACCTGAATCGAGGTAAGAAGCTCATACTTTTTTCCGGAAAGATCTGACAATACTGTGGATTTAGGTACGTTTTGAATTTTATCTAGTTTGTTAAAGATAGTTACCTCCCCTTTTGACTTGTCACCGGTTTCTTTTTGACCGGTAGTGGAAAGAGACTCGCTAAAATCGAGATCGAAGGTCTTTTTTCCGACAGGAATTGAAGATTTGGTGACTTCGGCTGAAGTGGAATCAAGGGTTAGATTGAAATCTCGGGTTATTTCCGTAGCATTGTAGTTTATTGTCACCTCAGCCTTGATTAGAAAATAGGGAATAAGAAGAAGAAGGGGCGAAAGAGCCAAGGGAAGCAAGAGCCAAGGATTGAGGTTTAGTTTTGGAAAAGAAAGCTTAGGAAGGGATAGTTTTGGAAAATTAAGCTTTTTTGGAGGATTGGCTTTGAGAGGTGGAGGAGATAAAACAATAGAATCTGATTCAATGATTTCAGAGAAACCTAGCTCTTCTGGAGCTATTTCTTCTAATTCGCTTTTTGAATCAAGCTCTGACGGGAAGGATGATTCTTCTGGGGGTAATTCCTCTTCTGTTTTGTCGGTGTCAATGTCCTGAGGAATAGTTTCTGATGATTCCAAAGCTTGATCTTGGTCGGAGCTTGGGGGAGTTTCGGAATTACTATTTTTTAATTGAGATGAAACGGTGTGGCTATATAAAGTGAAGAGTTCCTCGGGTTGAAAAGCATCAACGTCGGGCAGATGGAGGAAGGTTTCAATATTTTTTTTACCTATCCATGGATAATTTTTTATGTCATCAACAATACTTGGACTCAGATGACCGACAACTAAAATCCGTGGAGGAAGAGCAGAATCAAGGCGAACGGTAACCAAGGCTGATTCCAGATCCTGAGGAGTAAATTCAGAATTTAATTGTTGGTGAAAACGTTTTTTTACTTCACCAAGATAAACAAGGGAAAGAGAGAATTCCTTTTGGCCAAGATTTAAAAGAATAAAAGAAGGGGGGAAGGAATCTTTTTTATCTAAAGATTCAATAAAGGCCTCATCATTACTGATAAAACCAAGAGGTTTTAACTTTAGAGAACGACAGAGGTTTTCCAAGAGTTTCAAATGTTCGGGAAATATTTTTCCATCATTACCTATCCATCGAGGAGGTAGGATAAAAGCGCTAGATTCCGGTTCTTGGCTGGGTTCTAGGGAAACTTTTTCAGCCGCAGCTGACAGGGAAATATCGACAGAGTGAAGGAAGGAGTCGAGATCGCCAGGAATCCATTCGGTAGCAGGACCAAGGGAGGCAATTGAATCTGGATCACCCGATTTTGCCAAAGCAACAGAAACTGTTTCAGTAGTGATCGAAATAAGCCAATAATAGGACGCTTCCATTACTTAAGAATAGCATAAACTTAAGACAACTTAAGGTAATTTACTGATTAATTAAGATAATTTCGTCGTTAGTAATTGTCCTAATGTTAGGATTATTTTTACTTTTAAAATCAGATAATACCTGTTCTTGGCTGGAATTATAATGTGGCCAAATTTCAAAATTGACAATATTTAGTCCGTTCAAATTTACTAGTTGAAGCTCATTGATATCTCTTGAAGTCTCTATGGATGGACTTAAGACAATAGCACCGGCACTAAAACCCGAGAGAACAACATTATCTTTTCGCCAAAAATCAAGGATTGTTTCATCAAGACCGGATTGACGAAGTTGATGTAAAAGTTTAAAAGTGTTGCCACCAGTAATCATTAAAACATCCGCCGATAAAATCTTCTGCTTTTCTAAATTAACCAATCCCCCTCTTTGAGAATTATCGACAAAAATAAATTCAGCCTGGTTAGCCTCAACAAAATTTTTCCAAACCGGGAGATATTTTTGATTATTTTCTTGATCACTACCATCGGAAGGCATGTAGGCAAATCTTCTACCTGTTAGAAATTTGGGGAATAGTTCAACTTTTAATTTCTTAAAAATTTCTTTAGAAGGTTGAGAGAAAAGAACTAATTTTTTAGCCATAAATCATTTTAATACTGCATAAATCCGACGCTTTCCAGAGCCGGCGGACTCTTCCTTGATGATCCCGAAAACTCCAAGTTCTTTGGTATTTTTTACGTGAGGTCCGGTACAAACTTCCTTGGAAAAACATTTCTTTGGATCCCCCACTGTGTAAACA
>JAHISL010000010.1 GCA_018818185.1 Patescibacteria group bacterium
AAAAAATAATTAGTAATTAGTATCATTATTTACTTCTAAAACTGCGATGTCAAGTTATATATTGGCATCACAACTGCCACCACTAAAAATCCAACCCCAATTCCCAGCATTATCATAATGGCTGGCTCTATAGCTGCCGTCAAAGATTTAACCGATTCTTCCGCTTCTTTTGAAAAATAATCTGACACCCTCATCAACACTTCATCCAATTTTCCCGTCGCCTCACCCGTTGAAATCATTTGATTTACAATTATCGGAAAAACCGTTGTGTTCTCAAAAGAGACTGCCACCGAAAAACCTTTTTGGACCTTTTCTGCAATTTGTAAATAGGCCTTTTTATAAACTTCGTTTCCCGACACAGTCGCCACAATTTTCAAAGCCTCTACCAAAGTAATACCTGCCGTCAACAACATTGACAGGGTTCGACAAGTATTTGCCATAATCGATTTCTCACTCAACACTCCCGCGATTGGTATCTTTAACAACAAAGTATCTTTTTTTAACCTAAACTTTTCGTTTTTAATCCCGATTGAATAAGCAAAAGCCCCTGCCGCCACAAAGATAGGAAACATAAACCATGTCTTGGACATAAATCCTGACAAAGCCATTAACCCTTGGGTAATTGCCGGCATCTTTGCTGTACCGAAATCCGCGTACAATCCGGTTAATTTGGGCAACACAAATACCATCATAATAAACACCACAATTATCATCGCCACCACCACAATCACTGGATATATCATTGCCCCCTTAACCTTTGCCTGAAACTCATTCTGGTTTTCCAAATTATCCGCCAACTTCATTAAAATATCATCGAGTACTCCAGCTTCCTCACCCGCTGAAATCGAAGCGATGTATGCTTCTCCAAAAACATTTTTATATTTTTCCAAAGATTTTCCCAAAGATATTCCACTCCGGACCTCTTCCAATGTTTTTTCCAAAATGGAATATAAACCACTGTTTTCTTCCTGCTGGTTTTTCAACAAAGACAGGGCATCCGTCAAAGGTAAACCAGCTGTCATCATTGTCGATAACTGTCGAGTAAAGGTACTTACTTGTTTTAAATTCACTCTACCTTTAATTTTCCTGTTAAGTTCAGTAAAAAAATCATGACCAACCACCTCAACCGACAGAGGCACCAGACCATTATTTTTTATCGAGTCAATTACTTCCTTTTTACTTCCCATGTCTAGCTCCCCCTTAACCATTTTTCCACTCCAATCTTTCGCTTTATAAGAAAATTTAGCCATTTTTAAGTCTTAAATTTCTTAAACTACTCTGCAACTCTACTGGCTTATTCGAATAACTTAACGCCACTTCTTCCGCCACAATACCCCTCTTCACCAATCTTGCCAAAGACATCTCTAAACTAATCATTCCCAAATCAACCCCTGTTTGAATAATGTTATCAATCATGAAAGTTTTTCCTTCTCTAATTGTATTCGCCGTTGCCGCACAAGCCGTCAATATTTCCAAAGCAGGTACTCGACCACCATCCACCGATGGTACCAATCTTTGCGATACTACCGCCGACAACACGGAAGCTAGTTGAATTCTTACCTGAGGTTTTGCTCCCTCAGGAAAAACATCAATAATTCTGTCAATTGTCTGCGCCGCTGAATTGGTATGCAATGTTGAAAAAACCAAGTGCCCAGTTTCTGCCACTGTTAAGGCTAGTTGTATCGTTTCCAAATCTCTCATCTCCCCCACAAAAACCACATTTGGATCCTGTCTCAGCGCCGACTTTAACGCCCTGTCAAAGCTCAAGGTGTCACTTCCCAACTCCCTTTGAGAAATCATCGATTTTACCGGTTTAATTATATATTCCACCGGATCTTCAATCGTCACAATATTTGTACTTCTCGCCTTGTTGATCTCATTAACCATAGAAGCCACCGTTGTCGATTTTCCATGTCCTGTCGGTCCAGTTACCAAAATAAATCCTTGTTTCAAGTTTGTAAAACTTTTCAAAGTGTCTGGTAAATTTAAGGCTCCCAAATCAGGTACATCTTCGGCAATTACTCTCAACACACAAGCTGGCTGCCCCCTCTGAGTAAAAATATTGGCTCTAAACCTAGCTGTATCTAGTGTCGCCGAAAAGTCTAGTTCCTTTTCTCGACCAAATCTTTCTTTCTGATCATCTGAGAGCAGCGATAAGATCAAATTTTCATCATCAATCACTCCCACATTTGTCACATCCCTTAATTCACCATTTATTCTAACCTTCGGCAAAAGTCCCAAAGTCAAATGGACATCAGATGCCTTATTCGCTACTGCTAATTTTAGTATTTCCTCAACTTTACTATGCATTTATTCTTAATTCTTAATTGCTAATTCTTAATTGATAATTCTTAATTCTTAATTGATAATTCTTAATTAATACTGTGCCACTCTTAGCACCTCATCCATACTTGTAACTCCTTCTAGTACTTTAACGTAACCATCCTGTTTCATTGTCAACATTCCCTCACTCACCGCCTCCCTCTGAATGTCAGACGCCGAAGCCTTTTCCACCACCAATTTACTAATCTTTTCCGTAATCGGCATAACTTCATAAATAGCAATTCTGCCTAAATATCCAGTATTATTACATTTATCGCAACCGACAACCTTGGGAATCTTTAACGATTTTCCTTCTTTTTTCCACTTATCTTCAATCATGTTGTATATCGGACCCAAAGTTTCCCTAAGTTCCTTATCCATTTCTAGGGGGATATCCGTATCTTGCCTGCAATTAGGACAAATCTTTCGTAAAACTCTTTGAGCCACCACACAGGTCAAAGCCGAAGTCAGCAAAAATGGTTCCACCCCCATATCCATCAATCTTGGTGGTGCTCCCGAAGCATCATTGGTGTGCAAAGTTGAAAAAACCAAATGTCCAGTTAAAGCAGCATTAATTGCCAGCTCAGCCGTTTCTGTATCGCGAATTTCTCCGACCATCATCACATTTGGGTCCTGACGTAAAAAAGACCTCAGCGCCGAGGCAAAGGTCAATCCTGCCTGAACATTTACCTGCACCTGATTTACCCCCTTCATTTGATATTCCACCGGGTCTTCAATTGTTACCACATTTACCTTTGAGGTTGCCACCTTATCTAATACTGAATATAAAGTTGTTGTTTTTCC
>JAHISL010000067.1 GCA_018818185.1 Patescibacteria group bacterium
CAACCAAACAATATCCGTTAGATAAAAAATTATTGATAAAAAATCCACCCTCACCCCCATCACACTACTTTCTTTAAGCCAAAAATGTCTCCCCAATTGTGTTGGAATTAATAGCAACCAAAAAGTCGTAAAAAATCTCTCCACGGCCTATCCTAACATATTTCAAAACCAAGCAATTATTTTTTTCCGATCACTATATGTCTCAAATCACCCTCGCCTTCAGAATCCGAAGTAATTCCATCAATTTCTGTCAAAACCATATGGCAAATTCTTCTTTCATATGAGCTCATATTTGGCATTTGTACTTCATTTCCTGTTTCCAATACTTTGTTTGCCAAATCCTTAGCCATATTCTCCAATCTATCTTTTTGCTCTCCGCGATAGTTATTGATATCCAAAAGTACTCTTACCCATTCTCCCAACTGTTTTTTAACCATCAAAGACAAAATCAGTTGCAAAGCGGCCATATTTCTACCCCTAAATCCAATCAATCCACCCGGTTCTTTTACTGTTACACTCACCAAAACTTGCCCCTCCTCACCTTCAACATCTTCTACAAAAGCATTATCTACCTCGTAATTTATTGTTCCCAATAATTCACAGGTCAAATTCAAGATAATTTCGTTTCTTTTTTTGTTTTCCATAATTGCAATTCTATCACAAGATAGCTCAATTTTTCTTTCCCACTTTCGCCATTAATATCTGTTGTCCCGCCATTACTGCACTATTTACAAACCAATACAACAAAATTCCAATTGAAAAATTAAATCCAATAAAAATCGTCATCAAAGGCATCATGTATGTTGATTGCGTTCTCATTGCCGCCATCATATCGTCCTCTTTATCTTTTGTTTCTTTCTTTACCACCGCTTCATCAACCTTAGTTGCTGGCATCATCTTTTTTGCACTCCAATACTGCAAAAAACCCGAACCCAACAATAAAATTAATGGTAAAACCAATTGCAAACTAACTCCTCCGCCCAAAACCTTCGCCGGTGTCGTTGTCAAATTCACCCCCATAAAACTATCGCCAAACTTAAACCCCTCCGTAATTTGAAAAGCGGGGATTAATTGTTGATTTATTGTCTCCATTCCCACCTTTCCTTCCAAAAATCCCGATACCATATTAAAAGCCGAGAAAAAAATCATCAAGACGGCAATTTGCAAAATATTTGGCAAACAACCCGAAAGGGGATTGACTCCTTCAGCCTTATAAAATTCCATCTGTGCCTTGGCCAAGGCTTCTTTATTTTTTCCATATTTCTCTTGCAACTTCTTTAGTTTAGGCTGCAACGCCTGCATTTTTTGCGCCGATTTCAAGCTTGGCCACACCAAAGGTAATAAAACCAATCGAATTATCACTGTTACTATTACAATCGACCAACCCAAATTCCCAAAAAGGAAATAAAATCCAAACAGAGCATTTACAAATGGTGCGATAAACAAATTCATAACTCCTATTCTAGCAAATCAATTCCTCCTCCGCCTCCTGGTCGGCACCTAATCACTCTTTTTAACCCCAACCACAACCCCTTAACCACTCCATATTTCGTCACTGCATCATAAGTATATTCACTACAAGTCGGCACAAAACGACAATTATATCCCCGTGAAATATATTTTTTATAAAAAACCAAACACTTTAAAACAATCTTTTTAAACACTTTTCAATTTCCTCCATCTTTTTATCCAAAATGTTTCTCTTTACTAAAAATATTCCCCTGAATCCTTGGGGAAACATTTCCATATTATTTCTCACTGCCTCAAACAATCTTCTTCTTATTTGGTTTCGTTCTACTGCCTTTTTTGAAATTTTTTTCGAAATTATTGCCCCAAATTTTCTCTGTCCTTCGGTAGCCGTAGAAGAGTTCATCCATATTACGGAAAACAATTCTCCCGCCTTCATTTCCCCTTTATTCTTTACTTCCGCAAATTCCTTTTTACTAGAAATTCTTTCTACCTTCTTTAACACTATTTTTGAGAAGAGATGGTCAAATGTTTTCGGCCCTTAACCCTTCTTTTTTTAATTACTTTTCTACCCAAGGCTGTAGACATTCTTTTCAAAAAACCATGAACTCTGGCTCTTTTCTTTGTTTTTGGTTGATATGTACCCTTTTGTTTCATGTGGCAATTTTACCACAACTACCTTTATTTTAATTCTATTAAAATCAAAATATTCCATTCCTTTCACCAAAGACAGAGATTTCGCATCAAATCTTAATATTTGACCTCTTTCAAAATGTGGAAAACTCCTTTATTATAATGTGGATAACCCAAAAATATCTACTGCTTCGATATTTATTTTCTGCCTAAATTATCACATTTTTTATTTATTAACCTGACTTTTTAATGGATCTTGATCAACTTTGGAAAAACACTCAAGAAGAACTCCGGGTTGTTCTGGCTCCTGCTGTTTATCAGACCTTTGTCGTTAAAACTCAACTAATCTCTCTTATTAATCAAAAAGCTACCATCGCCTGTTCAAATGCTTATCTCAGTGATCTCAACCAAAAACGCTATTACCAACTTTTTAAAGGTGCTCTCGACAACCAAACCAAAGCCAACAATAC
>JAHISL010000068.1 GCA_018818185.1 Patescibacteria group bacterium
ATCGAATATCTTCTCTTAGCCTTTTTTGCTGTTCTTGTTGCTGTTACTACCTTGATGTAATTTTTGCCATTCTCTAATTTTTTTTGGGTCTCCAGATGTCAACACTTTAGGAACTTTTTGTCCATTATATTCCGCCGGTCTAGTATATTGAGGAAACTCTATATGACGATCAGGTAGGGAAAAACTCTCTATTTTACTTGATTCATCCTTACCTAAAACTCCCGGTAACAATCTTGTCACCGCATCAGTAATCATCATTGCTGGAATTTCTCCCCCGGTCAACACATAGTCACCCACAGAAACTTCTTCATCCACTAACTCAGAAATCCTCTCATCAAAGCCCTCGTAATGTCCACAGATAATTATTAGATTTTTTTCTTTCGTTAATCTCTCGGCATCTTCCTGAGTAAATTTTTTACCTCTGGCCGATGTCAAAATAATGTGTGAATCCTTGTTTTTAATTTCTTTAATTGCCTTGTCTATTACATCAACTCTGATTAGCATTCCCACATCACCGCCATATGGTTTATCGTCCACTGCTCCGTAGCTATTCCAGGCCCATTGCCTCATTTGATGGCACTTAATTTCAACTACTTTGTTTTTTTGGGCTCTGCCAATAATGCTTGTATCAAAAACACCCTCAAACATTTCCGGAAATAAGGTAATAATATTAACTTTCATTACTTATTTTACCATTGTGCTAATATAATCCTATGTCGACCCTAAAAAGTTCTCAAGAAACAGCCGTCATTGTTATCCCCACCTACAACGAAGCTGATAACATCGGCAGGATGATCGACTATCTCAATAGTAAAACTTTTCCCTCTCTCGACAAAAAATGGAACATGAAAATATTGGTTGTCGATGGAAATTCTCCCGATGGTACCGGCAAAGTAGTCGACCAAAAATCAAAGAAGTATTCAAACACCTATCTTTTTACTGAAACCAGCAAAGACGGTATTGGTGCCGCCTATCTGAAAGGTTTCAAGTACGCCATGGAAAAGTTAAAGGCCGATTATGTTTTCGAATTTGATGGTGATTTTCAACATCCTCCAGAAACTATTCCTCTAATGCTCGAGGCCATGGATCAGGGTTATGACTATGTTATTGGCTCCCGAAAAATTAAGGGCGGAAGCAATCCCAAGGGTTGGGGTTTCAAGCGAGTCTTTTTCTCTGAAGTTGGTGGTTTCACTGCCAGATTCATCATGTTTTTCCCTTTCAAAAATTTCTTTAAAGTAACTGACCCTACTACTGGCCTGAAAGTCACTCGAGTCAAGGGTTTTGTCGACCAAATGAATATGGACTACAAAAGCCATCTTTTGACAAAAAGTTTTGGCTACAAACTTCAGCTTCTTTTTGAGACTTTAAAAATGGGTGCTAAGTTCAAAGAGGTTCCTCTTGCTTTTAAAGTCAGAAATGCTGGTGAATCCAAGATCGAGCCAAAAACAGCCAAAGATATCTTTATTGTCGCCATCAAGCTTCGTTGGTTTGATGAGTTTACCCAAAAGTTTTTGAAATTCGGTGTCGTCGGTGGCTTTGGCTTTGTGGTCAACACCCTCGGAGCCAAGATTTTTAAATCCCTTTTAATTACCCCCGACTCAAATCTGAGTTTATTAAACGCCCTCTGTAACGCCATGGCGGCTGAGTTGGCCATCATTTCAAACTTTACTTGGAACAATGTTTGGACTTTTTCCTCAGAAAAAATTACCAAGCTTTCTCCTCTAATTTCTAAATTCATTGCCTTCAATTTATCTTCAATCGTTACTGGAATTTTGATTCCATCCTTGGTTATCGGCCTCCTGACCTCTCTCTTTGGAGACAAGCTTTTCCTCTACCAAATTATTGCTATCTTTGGATTAACCATTCCCTTAAATTGGGTTGTTTACAACAAATTTATTTGGAAAAAATCCAAGTAGTTATTATTTAATCAATTTATGAAAGGTATTATTTTAGCCGGCGGCCGAGCCACCAGACTACGTCCTTTGACCCTCGTTACTAGTAAGCAGTTATTGCCGGTTTACAACAAACCAATGATTTTTTATCCTCTCCAGACCTTAATTGACGCTGGTATCAAGGATATTTTAATTATCATTGCGCCTGATTATTCCGGTCAGTTTCTCAACCTATTAGGCGATGGTTCCGAATTTGGTGTTCATTTTAGTTACATTGTTCAAAAAGAACCCCGAGGATTGGCCGAGGCCTTTTCCCTGGGTGAAGATTTCGTTGATGGTGATGACGTTACAATGATCTTGGGAGATAATATTTTCCTCGGTCAAGATTTTTCCCAAGACATCAAAAACTTTAAAAAAGGTGGTATGATTTTTGCCACCAAGGTTCCCGATCCTGAGAGATATGGTGTGGTTGAATTCGGAGAAAATAATGAAGTTTTAAGTATCGAAGAAAAGCCTGTTGCCCCAAAAAGCAACTATGCTATCGTTGGGCTTTATACCTTCGATCACCGTGTTTGCCAGGTGGCAAAAAACCTCACTCCCTCCGCCCGTGGTGAAGTTGAAATTACCGACCTTCATAAATTTTACCTAAACAAAGGTGAATTAAAAGTAAACACCTTTGAAGGAACTTGGGAAGATGCCGGTACCTTTGAAAGTCTGCTTCGAGTTAGCAATGAAGTCGCCGAAATGGAAAAATTGACAGACTCCAAAAAATAATATTAAATAAGCTAATGAATAATAAATATCTAACAGACTTTGAACAACAATTAGATCTATATTTTGGCAAAAAAGCTCCTCCAATGCCCAAGAGCATTAAAGAAGCCATTGTAAAATATGGTCCTTATATCTCACTTTTTGTTTTGCTCATGTCCCTACCGGCCATTCTTTTGGCCTTTGGTCTAACCAGTCTCGTTGCTCCCTTTGCCTATTTTGGCGGTATTAGATCTGGTTTCAGATTTTCCTTTGTTTCTCTTTTTTCCCTCGCTACCATTGTTCTGCAGCTTATTGCCCTTCCAGGTCTTTTTAAAAGAAGCAAAAAAGCCTGGGAATATTCTTTTTACGCCTCCTTAGTCAGTCTTCTTGGTAGTTTGCTTACTCTAAATCTATCCTCTCTGGTTATTGGTGGCGCCATTTCTTTTTACGTCCTCTTCCAGATAAAGTCTTACTACAAAAACTAAAGTTCCATCAAGCTTAGGTTGTTGATTGATCCGCTCTCCAGCCAATTGTTGCCGTGAATTAAAAGAATTTTTTGTCCTCTTTTGAGAAGTTTTTTTGATAGCAGTTCTTCAAACACCTTATTCTCACTGCTGTATTTGTTTTCCTTAAACTCTTTAAAATAGGGGATTACTCCAAAGTATAAATTAAGCAGGTCAAGACTTTCTTTTTCATCACTAATGGCAATAATATTTTTTCCGAATCTATGATTAGATAGCTTCTTGGCTGATGAGCCCGATTTTGTAAAAACAACCAGTACGTCAGCTCTTTGCGCCACCCCCACTGCCGCTTCAATTAGACTATCTCCAAAAGAGCTCAGGCTGTTTTCAATTTTTTTAATTTTTCCATTTTCTTCACTAAATCTAACTATCTTTGCCATCATCTTTACCGCTTCTTCTGGGTATTTACCAATCGCCGTTTCCTCGGACAGCATTACCGCATCACTTCCATCGAATACCGCATGGGCTACATCCGAAGCCTCGGCACGGGTTGGTGTTTCGCTATCTATCATCGAGAGCAACATTTCGGTGGCCACTATCACTGCCTTATTTTGTTTTCTCGACATGTCAATAATTTTTTCCTGTAAAAAGGCCAATTCTTCGATGGGTACACTTCTTCCCAAATCTCCTCGGGCCACCATTATCCCATCAGCTTCAAAAATTATTTCTTCCAAATTTTTTACAGCTGATGCGTTTTCAATCTTAGCAATAATGGCCATCTTTTTTCCTTTGCGTTTTATTCTTTCCCGCAGTTTCCTAATTTCTTGAGCGTTTTTTAAATAGGACAATGCCAATAAATCAACATCGTCAAAGATTTCAAAATCTCCCCTTGGCAAATCCATCAACACTGGAATTTTATTATCTCCTAACTCATGAACCATCTTTATTCTGTCCTTATGCCACTCTCGACTTCCATATTTCATGTTCAGTCGAAAAATATTTACCCCAGAATCAATTAGTCTTTTAATTGTTTTTTCATCCTCACTTGCCGGTCCCAGTGTCGCCACTATTTTTGTTTTTTTAATACTCATTATTATCAATCATATCAATTTTCTCGCTTCTCTTGTTAAAATTGCCTATGTCCTTGTCTCCTGATAATAAAAAATATAACCCTTCCATCGACCTTCTCCGGATTCTAGCCACCATCTCAGTTATTATCATTCACGTCACCACCAAGGTTCTTGAAATCTCGGGAAACAATCTCTTAGGCTTTCCCCTTGCCATGTTTTTTAACCAAGCTTTTCGCTTTGCTGTTCCCTTATTCTTTTTCATTTCCGCCTTTGTCCTAGAACTAAATTATCCCCAAAAATTTAATTATTTTGATTATCTCAAAAAACGCTTTACTCGACTATTTATTCCATACCTTTTGTGGAGTATTGTCTATTATTTTATTATTTACCCCAACCATCAACAAAGTTTTTTCTCTGCTCTTTTTTTAGGGGACTCTTCATATCAACTCTATTTTATTCCTACCTTATTTATTTTTTACCTTTTCTTCCCCCTTCTCCATCGATATTTTAAATTTTTTTCCTCTCGATTCATTATTATTCTTTTTACTTTTCTTCAGATTATTTTTCTCTCAATTGATTACTATTTCCGCCCCTTATCTCTCCCTTATCCTCTTACTGTATTTTTTCTAAATTTTGCTATTTTTACCTTTGGCGCCATTGCTAGTCAAAATCAGATACTTATCAAAAAAATTACTCAAAAATATAAATATGTTTTTTTAACCTTATCCTTGCTCCTCTCATTTTTAATTTTTTGGCAAGGTACCAGCACATATCTTCAAACAGGTAACTACCTCTCTTATTATTCGCAGTGGCGTCCCAGTATCTTTTTCTATACCATCATTGTCACATCCTTACTTTTCTACATTTTTAGTCGACTTGACTTCAATCCAAGTTTCGTCAAAAAAATTGCTTCATATTCTTTTTTCGTTTATTTTGTTCATGTTATTTTTATCGAGGCCTCCTTTAAATATTTGCCGTCCCCCCTTCCTTCCTACTTTATCTTTCCCCTGGCAGCAACCACCATATTATCGTATTTGTTTGCTTATATGGTTTCAAAATTTCCCAGAATTTCTAGGTATTTTGGTTAAATTATTTATTGCCCTCTTCAGCAAAAATCAAGTTAGAATCGTTCAACTCTTTAAGAATTTCCTTCATTTCAAAGATTACTTCAAAGGTGGCTCTGTCTCCCACATTGACATATAGCTTTAGATGTTCGGGATTTTTTTGATCAATAATTCCCCCACAAGCATACACAACCTTTCTTTCCTCGGGTCTCAGCTCTTCAATCAGGGCTTTTCCTTCTCCATCGGTAAAGGTTTTTGGAGTCAAAATTGGCTCAGGGCAAACCGCCGTCACATAAGTCCCATTTTTGGGAAATATTTTTGAAAGTCCAATCGAATAAATATATTTTCCGTCCTCTATGCTTATTCCGTGGATAAAAAATATTGCACTTCCATCCTTTTGCCAAATTGGTGGCATGGCTGTACCGATTCGCCACTCTGCCCATGGCAGTTTTTTAGTAAAAATCAAATCGGTAATCTTTTCTGCTCTCTCCTCACCAATTTTAAACATCAGCAACTTATGATTATATTTCTGTTCACTTGGTCTAAAAACAAAAAAATCGTGTCCTAATGGAGTCATGTTTTTTCCCTGACCAAAATCCTTGATGACTGTCACTGTCGGTAGTCTTTTTTCCCAATTACTGTCGACCTTAACCAACGCTGGGTAGGTCTTCACCTCACCATTTGAAAAAAATACTGCCGTTAAACCAATCGTGATTATTCCATCCTGGCCAACAATTGCTCGAGGATCTTCAAGTGAGAAATTTTCTGAACTGGGCTTCCAAACCTCATGCTCGGCTATCAACTGACCCTCTCTATCAAATTCGGACAGCATTAGTGATCCAATATCTGGCTCGTTTTTACCTCCGGCCTTTGTGACGCTTCTTCCAATCAGTGTTAAATTACCAGTTGAAGATTCTTGCCAAGCGGCCACGTTATATCTGGCAGTCGAAGTGTTAGGAAAGATGTTTTTATATGATAAATATTTTTTCATTATCCTAAGATAGCAGTTCTGGCGATCAAGTACGATACCAAAGATTCAGCACCTTGATTCAGGTTGACCCCCTCAGGATTAAGCCCATCATAGCACGACGCATTGACGTCATTATATAATCGCTTTCCCAGAATATTGTTTCCTAAAAACCAAGAAAAACATCTCATGGCCACTTCAGACCATTTTGCATCTCCACTAATTCTATATGCTTCCATAAAGGCCATTACCGAACTGGTTGGATCTTCTGGTTGTTGGTCAAAGAGGCTTCTTTTACCACCTTTTTTATACCAATGCTCTTGGCCAATGGGTACATAAACCACATCAAAAAAACATTCATCTCTTAAGAATTCCAAACTTTTAAATGCAGTTTCTAAACATTTTTCACATTTTAAAATTTCCCCTGCTTTCAACAAGCTCAAAGGAATAATGCCATTGGCATATTTTAGTTCTGCCTCATACCACCACCAATCATCTCCTGAGTGCAAATCGTATGAGTCACAAATTTTTTTAGATAATTTGGAAACAACTTCAAATTCTTTTCCATTTGTTTCGCCGGCAGTGATTCCCATAATTGAAAAACTCACTGCCCTGATATGGTCGAGTTTAATCTGTTCCTTAATTAATTTAAACATTTTGGATCTTGATTTGCTTTTCACTTCTTCATCTATCCACTCGCAAGACGAAAGTTCCCCAAAACACCACGCTAGACGACCCAGGGAATCCTGAAAGTCTTCTTTTGTGTTTTGATTGCTTACGTCAAGATTGTCTCCAATCAGGTAGTTTACGTAAGCACCATTCAGACCTCTACACGACTCGGTTAAATTTAAATATTTTTGAATCATTTTTTTCAACTCGTCCCGGCGTTTTATTTCTCTATCGCCGATTTTTATACAAGCAATAATTGCTCTGGCATTATCATCCAAGGTATATCCCGACTCAGGTAGGGGATTAGAAAACTTTGAAAACTGCAACAAGCCATTTTTGTCAGTCATTTTTTCCAGGTGTTTTAAAGAAATTTTGGGCAAAAAGCTCCATTTAGTTTTTGAATATTTTTCAAAAAAATACATATAATCATAGCCAATATTGCTCCACAACATGCCCCGGCTTAGTCTGTAAGCCGCTTGGTTCATTCGAGGTAACAAGTCCTGTTTATCAAGCAGTTCTAAAACCGCTTTGGCATAAGCCCCAGAGTCACAAATTGGTACTAATCTGCCTATCTTTCGGGTAATTATATTTTTAGCTTGCCGAAAAGCTGTCGACACAATTGCTCTTCCAGTTCCTAGAGCATAAGAAAAAGTGCCGCTCACCGCCTGGTCAGGGCTAGTCGAGGTTGAAATATAAATATCAGTTGCCTGCAAAAACGAAAGAATTTCTTCTGTCGGTAAATATTTGTTTACAAAGCGGACATGATTCTTTAGTCCTAATTTTTCAACTAGCGCCTCGAGTTCTTCCCTGTATGATTCTCCTTCCTCTTTTTTTACCACCGGGTGAGTTGCCCCAATTACCAAATAGATCACTTCAGGATACCTGTTCACAATTTCAGGAAGAGCTTTAATAAAATATTCAATGCCTTTGCTTCGGCTCAGCATTCCAAATGTTGTCAACACTGTTCTTTCGTCTAAGTTATGTCTCGGTTTTGATACTTCCGGTCTACGAAAAACAACCGGGTGAATTCCATGGGGTACAAATACTACCTGATCTTTCTCTGTTTTGTAAAGAGAATCTAAAATCATTTTAGAATTATTTGTAAAAACTTGAACCATTGTCGACTTGTCAATTATTCTCTGAGTAATTTCCCTTAATGAATCTGTCGGTTTTGGTAAAACAGTATGAAAAATTGTAAAAACATTATTTTCATAATTGTCCATAAATTCCATCAAGTTCGCTCCATTCTCGCCTCCGTAAATTCCATATTCGTGTTGAATCACCACGAAAGTATCCTCTTCCTTATTAAGTTCTCTTGCTAACTCCAAAAAGTCTTTGGGGTTGTCCTGATCCAGTTGCCAACACACCTCTCGCGGATATTTAGGCGTTTCGATGCCTTTTTTATTGAGTGCGGCGATTCTAATTCTAGCTTTTGGATATATCTTTCTAATCGATGATAAAAAATCCTGAGAAAAAGTTGCAATTCCACACTCTCTTGGTGGGTATGTTGTTAAACAAACCACCGAAAGATGTGTCATAATTCATTATACCATATATCCATTTATACCAGCTCTTTTTTTAAAAAACTTACAATATCTCTTGCCACCGGTCTTGCCTGTCCAAACACTGGAAAATGGTGGATATCTATTCCCGGAGTGTCGTTAAGCTCTAATACATAAGCTTTTTTTGTCTTCTCATTATAAATAATATCTACCCCACTAATTACCATTCCAATTGCCTTTGTTGCTTCTATTGCCAAGTCTTTGACAAATTGGCATACCTCATCTGTTGCATCTCGACCAATCCCGCCGGTACTAATATTCGCGTTTTGCCTCAAAAATATTTTTTCCATTTTCTTGGGCACGTCCGAAAACTCCCTTTTCATCTTTTTCATATTTCTAGCAACTTCACCGTTCATCACAATTTTACACATTGGTTTTTCATACTTTTTACCCACCAACGGGTTTTTGTTAAATTTTTGAATTAGCTGACCGATACTACTCTCTCCATCTCCAATTACGTGAGCTGGAATTCTTTCCATGGCCGCCGACACCTTGTCACCTACCACCAGTAGTCGATAATCTTTTCCCTCTATATATTCTTCTACTAGCACATCATTAAAATTTGGATGGGTGAAAACATGTGGCAACAATTCCTTAAATTCTTCAAAAGAGTTAATGTTTGCATAAACCTTTCTTCCGTGGGCTCCTCTGGCAGCCTTCAACACACAAGGGTACATTTTTTTCTCGGTGATCAATTTTATCGCCTCACTCTTTGTTCTCACCAGCCATCCCTTGGGTATCAAAATTTTATTCTTCCTTAAAACTTTCTTAGTCAAAAATTTGTTATTAGCAATTGCACAGGCCGGTTGTGAATTTACCGAAAGTGACGTTCCTTTTACAAATAAAAAATTATCTTTGTTAATTAGTTTAATCAAATTAAAGCGTTCAGAAATTATTTCAACTTCTATCTTTTGTTCAATAGCTGATTCAAGTATCAGTTGAGCACTCTCACTTCCAAGTCTAATTTTACTGGTTATAATTTTACTCATTAAAAATACACTTATCCCGTATCTTATTTTTTTCTTTCTTCGGCGAAAAACTCAAAAAACAAAAAGCGATAAATATTCCCTAAATATCCTTAAAAACTAAATTCATTCTAACACAGCCCCTTCTTTATATCAAATTCCCCTCTGTTCCAGGCTATCAATATTTTCTTAAAACGTAATTCTGGTTGATATACATTTTTCTAAATGTTCTTTCTGGTTAAATACCGGATCTTCACGAAGAATTTCAAGAAATCTAGTTCTTTCGGCATCATTAAGTTCAACAAAACATATTCCGTCCAGATGACCCCATTCCGCTAATTGATCATAGTATTTTTTTGAAGATTCATTAACTTCTGGTTTTAAACGTCGAACTATAGGACCTATCAACTTTCGTAATTCTTCACCATAACTTTCTACTCCAAAATCTGTTAGTCTGCCACGTTCCTTATCGGCGGTAATTAACTGAGGAAATCTCCCCATCATGTCAACTACAAACGCGGTTTTTGGGGTTATATCTGCCATAGTTTCTTTCATGACAGATTGTATCATAAATGACAATTTTTCTTTATTATTTTTCGATATTATATCCCGCTTCTACCCACGCAGAAAAATTTCCTTCGAGTCGATATACATTCATAAATCCGGCATCAATCAACATTTGTGATCCCAACATCGAGGCCTCATCTGTGTGGCAATAAACTAAATACGTCGCCTCTTTATCAAGGGAGGGGATTGCCTCTTCCAAGGATCCATCGCCAACATAATAATTTATCGCTCCTGGCAAATGTCCTTCATCATATTTCGGAGACACATCAACAACTATCAAAGAACTATCCTCATCAATCATTTCCTTTGCCTTCATTGGGCTAACATTGACATATGATTTCACCTGCACTTCGTTTTCCGTCATCTCGGCGACAACAACATCCATCTGCTTATCCATTGGCAATTCTGCTGGTTTTGTAAAAAAACTATAAGCTCCAACGCCCAAAACAATTAAAACCGCTACTACAATGATATTTTTCATATAATTAATTAAATAGTTAAACTCGTACTAAATACATAGTAGTTTAGTTTTACAGTCTTGTCAAGTTATTATGAATTTCACATAGACGTTAAAAACTCTTATTTTTTAACAATCAGACTATTCGTTCCCCTTAGAAACCTTTGCCGCCAAGCCTACAATTCTATCGACTTCAGACATTCTTTCTGGTTCTACTGTTATCTTTCCTTCTTTTTTTAGCTCTGGCAACTTATCTGCCACATAGGCAACTAAACCATAATTGCACGGTACTCCAAAACGTGTAAACATGCTAACCATTGATATTGCACAAACTAGCGGGGGTCCAGCCTCTAAATCAATTTGACTTCGTAGTGTTTGAAAATATTGAGAGTTTTTTCCTTCCGGAAAATAATTGGTACCAATTTCATCTAGCAAGTCAACCCTCTCTTTAAACGTGGTACCCTTTTGAGTTATCACGTCAACTGCAGTCCTAAAAAAACCTCGAGAAGTTCTTAGCTCTTTTGACAGCTCCCCCATGCTGTTTTCGCTTGATTATATTCGGTTGTATCTCTACTTAACTTTTCCATAGTTTTTTAAATCAATATAATGTATATTACCACATTTTAGGCACAAACAGCCATTAATAAAAATACAAAGGCAATGTTTCAAAAATAAATACACCAAGCACATTATATTTCAAAGAATCAATAAGAATATCGTACGAAAAAATACCTATAATATGATACAATGTCAACATGAATGAAAAACTAATTGATAAGCCAATCGAAGAACAGGTTTCATACTTAGAAAATCAAATTGAACAGAT
>JAHISL010000069.1 GCA_018818185.1 Patescibacteria group bacterium
AGCTCGGCAATCAGCTGGTCAATAGTTTTCATTGCTATATTGTATAATATTGTCGACTAGAATAGCTAATACCCCGTCGGCTAATGGTAGGCCATTTCGCTCTGAACGAAAGAATCGTGGTTCGAATCCATGCGGGGTAACAGATCAGGTAAAAATGGAGGTAAAGTATAATTAGCATGACAAAAGAATCTTCAGTTGTAATACCGAATTCATAATCAGATATAATCAATAAATGGCAGAAACACAAACAGGAAATGGAGAAATACGTAAATTACCTACCCCAAAAGGAAAACTTTCATCCAAATATGTGATGGAAAGCGAATTAGGTTTTGGTAGAGGTCCTGACCTCTTTGTCTTGGACACTGTCGAAAATTCAATCAAACAGGTCCAAAGTTTAATGACTGACAATAAAAAGAAATTTGATCCTCGACTTGGTTTGACTACCTTCGCCTGTGCAGACGCAATTGACGAACGTTGTGTCGCCGAAAACTATCTTCCTCATAAGATCAAAATGATTAGGGATGGAATGGACACTATTCCCGCGACCCATTACCCCGATCTTCACTTTTATGACCTACATATGGATCAGGATGAAGAGGAATATTTTGACACCATAGGCAATGCCCACGAAACAGACATCTTTGATGCCCTAACAGAATCAGGAGAAATAAATGCAGACACACCAAAAGCAAGTTTATTTTTTTTGAAAGGAATGAGGTTTTTTGAAAGTGGTAATTATTACAGCGATAACACGGGTAAAAAAATAGAAATTTTTCAGAAAAACCTACCAAATTTTTTGAATGATGTTGCACTAGTGTTTATAACGGCAGATGATCCTGCGCTGAAAAATGTTCCTGGTTTTACCCAAATTCATACCGACGATATTGAGGTAGAAAAAGAATCACAATTAGATATCTATTTGTATCAAAAACCGGAAACTGAGGTTGTCGACCAATAATCAATGTGAATATAAAATATCACCACCAACTTCGAAAATCGTCCCAGTGGGGTAACTTATCTTTTGCTAAAACTTCAGAGTGATTATATTAAAGCATGTACTTAGGTATTGAATTGATTTTATTAGCAAAATAAGTCACTATTACGCAATGGAAAATATAAATATAACCCCAGGAACCCCAATTCAATCTTTTGGTGCCCCAACTCCACCAACACCCCAGAAGAATATCTACAAATCCCTATTCTATATTTTCTTTATTTTGTTTTTAATTGTTACGAGTGTTTCAACGACACTTTTAATTACCAAAAACAAAGATGGAGCCTTGGTTGAGATTCCCCAAACAAACGAAAATTTAGCGACATCCCCAACAGCTATTCCGACTATATCTCAGGAGGTAGTGTCATCAAAGTCGTCTGATGGAAGTGTGATCTGTTATCAAAATAGAAAATACTTTATTGCTCAGGAACTAAATTCACAAGAAAGTTATGTTTTAGTTAAAACTAAAAGCAACGAAGCTACTAATTACGATTGTGTATATAATCTTGAAGAGTCGGACCTTGTGATTAAAGATCCTGCGAACCATTATTTTGGCTTAGAAAATAATTTTCTTTTAATTGATATTGGAACCGGTCCAGGAACAAGAGGCTTGGATATTTACGATTTGGATAAAAAAACAAAAATATATTCAGGTTCATATGGTAGTGGTGGTCAAAACTCCATTGAAATATCGGATAATACAGTTGTATTCTGGAAGCCAACGACGATTAAAGCCACTGGAGAAAATTGTCCTAATCTAGCCGAGTACGAGAAAATTGGATTTACTACAGTTGTTGAAGAACAGACAAAATTAAATCTAATGACTCTGAAGGAAGAATCTTTGAAAGAGCTTAGATGTTCCCCAAGACAATAATTAATTTGTGGTCCCAAAGCAGCTTTGCTCACTCAAATCAGCGATCTACAATCCGATAGATATATTATTTACCAAGCATCCACTTTGCTACGGATTCTTTGTCCCCATGCCCACCCCTAAAGTGTTCGTATGCGGAAAAGTCATCTTTATTTTTTAAAACATTAGGAGAAACATTTCGACGACGACAAAGCTCGTCAGCAGCCTCGGCACCTACATCTTCAAAGGTGATCCTGCCAAATTCACAGAGTCTTGAGCTAACTTCTGGCTCAGTTGCTTTTATTGTATCTCCACCAAATTTTGCAAGTGTTTCCGCGGCCTTTAAAAATACTGATTGTCCACTCTCAACGTACATACCGGCACCTAAGACTCTATTTATGGCATGGTTTACACCTTCCTTATCCCTTGCTAAAGAAAGAATCTGTTCAATTTGATTTTCTAAGTATGAAACCTGTTCTTCGATTGGCTTATCAATTAGTTTTTCATTCATGTTGACATTGTATCATATTATAGGTATTTTTTCGTACGACATTCTTATTGATTCTTTGAAATATAATGAGTTTGGTGTATTTATTTTTGAAACATCACCTTTGTATTTTTATTAGTGGCTGTTTGTGCCTAAAATGTGGTAATATACATTATATTAATTTAAAAAATTATGGAGAAGTTAAGTAGGAATACAACCGAATATAATCAAGCGAGAACAGCATGGGGGAAGCTATCAGAAGAGCTAAGAACTTCTCGAGGTTTTTTTAAGACTGCAGTTGACGTGATAACTCAAAAGGGTACTACGTTTAAAGAAAGAGTTGGCTTGCTAGATGAAATTGGTACCAATTATTTTCCGGAAGGAGAAAACGCTCAATATTTTCAAACACTACGAAGTCAAATTGATTTAGAGGCTGGACCACCGCTAGTTTGTGCAATATCAATGGTTAACACATTTACACGTTTTGGAGTACCGTGCAATTATGGTTTAGTTGCCTATGTGGCAGATAAATTACCAGAGCTAAAAAAAGAAGGAAAGATAACAGTAGAACCAGAAAGAATGTCTGAAGTCGATAGAATTGTAGGCTTGGCGGCAAAGGTTTCTAAGGGGAACGAATAGTCTGATTGTTAAAAAATAAGAGTTTTTAA
>JAHISL010000070.1 GCA_018818185.1 Patescibacteria group bacterium
AAAATAGAGATATACTCAAAACGTCGGAGAGTATTGAGTAAAAGAATGGAAAGAGAGTTGTTTTGAAAAATGAGAATTGAATTTAGCGTACTAGCAGTAATGGCGATGAAATAGGCAATAAACAAATAGGTTATTTTTTCTTTAAAAACAGGGAAGGAATTTTTTATTTGATAAATAAACCAGGCAAAAAATGAGATGGCAATGACAATATCGTCAAGTCGAATGGCAACGTAGGTACCGTTGACACTAGTTAAAGGAAATTTTGGATATAGAGGGATAAAAAGAATTAAAATGGCGAGGATGGCCCTAAAAGGGTTTACATTTTTGAACATACTTCTTTGTAGACTGGGTTAACGAATGAGCGAAGATAGGCATTTATTTTTAATATTTTTTTGACGAGGGATGTTTGCCAAGATGGGCGGTGTCTTTCAAAAAAAGAGACAATCCCGGTATATTCACGGATAATAGGATCAATACGTCGAATAGCGGAAGCACCTCCAAGATGAATAATTTGAGGGCCGACTAAATACCAAGTTTCAGATGCTGGGAGGGCGAGGTGCATGCGATAGGCCCACTCGACTTCTTCGCCATACATAAAATAGCTTTCATCAAAACCTTTTGTTTGATCAACAATAGATTTGCGAATAAGCATAAAGGCACCAGTGACCCAATCTTGCCGATGATCTTTGAGATAGTATTTATCTTTGGTGTAAAAGTTTGGGGTATGGGGGTGAAGAGGTTTTATTAGATGATTGACTAGAGGCAGGTCATCTAAGCCTAAAGACCAGGTTAGGACGTTGGCAAGGGTTGGAAAATAGCCTCCAGTGGCCTGAATGGTCATGTTTTTGTTTAGGAGTTGGGCGGTGCACATGTGTGATTCAGGGTGAGCTGATAGCCAATTTAAACTCTGGCTAATAGCAGAGTGGAGAACAATGGTGTCGGAATTGAGTAAAAGGATGTAGTTGCCCTTGGCAATCTTTATCCCTTGATTGTTGGCTTTACCAAAACCAGTATTGTCTTTGTTGGCAATTAAGGTGATGTTTTTGACTTTTTTTAGTTCTTGAACTGAGTTGTCGTGTGAGTTGTTGTCGATGACGATTATTTCGGTGGGAATCTTATCGTGGTGACTGCTTTTGCTTAAATCGAAGTCTAGACCCTTGTCTTTAAAAACAGATTTTAGGCAGTCTAGAGTAATTTGACAGGTATTAAAGGATACAATAATGATGGAAAGTAAGGCGTTATTTTTCATGTTTTGAGAAAATTCTTTTGTAAATGTAATAGATACTGATGATACTTCCTTCAATAATAACAAAGGCTAGTAGGCGTTGGAAAATGCTGGTAGGAATGGTGCGGATGGTGATTTTTGATCGATATTCTTTGTTTTCGTAAATAAGTTTATTTTTGACTCTTTTTTCAGGGGCGGTAAAGACATCGTTTTCCCATTCATAGCCATTTATGTAGAGTGATTCTTTGAAGGGTAGATAAAATTCTTCGAGATAATAGCTTTGCATGGTGTCCTTGAAAATAGTCTTTGAAAGCTCTGGGGGATGGTTTAGGCGGACAAAGAGGGGGGCAAAATAAATTGATCGATAAAAATTCATTACTTCAGTGCGGGATAGGTTTGTGTAATAACCAGCAACATTTTTTAGTTGGACAGTGTCTCCTGGTTCGGTTGATTTAACACTGTTGGGGAGATCTTTTAGACTGGGAGTAGGGATAAATAAATAGGCTAGGGCAACAATATTAAAAAAAATAAAGATAGTAAAAAAAATTTTTTTGAACATTATTGAAAAAGCATGGGGCGCCCAAGTTGGTATTGGGGATTTTTTAATTTTCTGTCGGAAATCTTTTTTGCTGGAACACCACCCCAAATTTCGAAGTCGGGTATATCTTTGGTGACAACTGCTCCGGCGGCGACAATGGCTCCCCTACCAACAGTGACTTTGGGCAAAATAATGGCTCTTGGGCCAATAAAAACATAGTCTTTGATGGTAACCTTACCAAAAGAATTGCCAAAATTTTCTGAGTTTATGTCGTGTTCATCGGTATAAATTAAAACTTCGCTGGCGATATCGACATGATTTCCGATTTCAAGTTTGCCACGGCCGTCTAAAAAGCAGCGATAGCCAATAATGGAATTGTGTCCGATTGTAATACCACTTGGTTTGAAAAAGTTTGCCTCGAGATGAATCGTACTATCAAGGGGCATGTTGATACCTGAAATTAAGTAAAAGATTTTTCGAAAAAAATGAAGAGGAATGTAGCCGACAATTCTAAGAAGGTAGAGCCAAAATTCGTTGGCGATAGTAAGGAGACGATTTAAAATTTTAGGAAAAAAGTTTTGGAGACTAATCTTTTGACCGACAAATTGATTCATTGATGAATTATACATTTTTGTGCTTAATAATTTGGTGGAAAAGTGAGTTTAGATTTTTAGCCGATGTTTGCCAGGTAAATTTTTGACTTTGAACAATGCCTTTTTTGACCAAAAGATTTCTTGTATTTTTGTTTAATATTTTCTTGAAGGCTAAGGTGGCTGTCTTGATATTTTGAGGATCAATATACATGGCAGAGTCGGCAAGTACCTCTTTTAGAGAGGGAATATTGCTGGCAATAACTGGGGTCAACATCTTTTGACTTTCAATGGCTGGAATACCAAAACCTTCGTAAGTACTGGGAATAATTAGTGATATGGCATTTTGGTAAAGTGACCATTTTTCCTTTTCACTAATGTAGTCTGTAAAAATCACTTTTGATTCGAGGTTGTGTTTTTTGACAACGATTGCGATTTCGTCAAAGAGCCAGCCTTTTTTACCGGCAATGACTAGTTGAAACTTTTGATCTTCTGCGGAGTTTTGTTTTAAAAAATTAGCAAAGGCTTCGATTAAAAAGGGATAATTTTTATTTGGTTTTAGAGTACCAACTGATAAAAAATAGGGAAATTTTATGCGAAATTTGTTTAATATTTTTTTTGAAGTGAATGATGAAAGCCTTTGAGGAGTAATTACCCCGTTGTAGATGACTGATATTTTTTGGGGAGGAATTTGATAGGTATTGATAAGTTCTTTTTTGGTAAATTCCGAGACGGCGACGATATGGGTGGCGTGCCTAATCGAGGTTTCGGTCCAATGGGTGAGCTGGTATAAATCTTTTTTTGTAAACTGACTGTTACTTTTTAGGTAACCAATATCATGAATGGTGGGGATAGTTGGGATGAGGGAAAAGAGTGGAGAATAGTGGCTTGGAGAGTAAAAAATATCTATTTTTCGGGTTAAAAATAATAGTTTTATGGGGAGGGCAAATTTGGTCCAGAGAGGTTTGGGGCCAAAGACAATGTAGTGCCAGTGATCGTTTTCGGGAGGAAGGTCGCTTGATGGTTGATTTTTTAGGAAAATGTAATAGTGATCCTGATTGCTTTGCTGACTTAGAGAATTGAGAAGGTTGTAGGCATATTGACCAACACCGACTCTGACCTTTGTATTAGCTTCGTTGCCGTCGATGCCAATGTTCATGAATTAAGTTTACTATATATGTTTAATGTATTTTGAGCAGTTTGTTCCCAGGAAAACTTGGTGGCATAACGAATGGCTTTTTTTGATAATTTTTTTCGATATGAAGAGGATGAAAGTAGTTTTTTAATGCCTAAGTATATTTCTTCAATTGAAGTCGGTTTGACAAGAATTCCGGAATCTCCGACAATTTCGGGCATTGAGGAGGTACTACTAGTTAAGACCGGAACGCCAACTTTCATTGACTTGATAAGAGGGAGGCCGAAACCTTCGTAAAGAGACGGGTAGGCCAAAAATAGGGCGGAGGCGTGGAGGGCAACCATATCTTTTTCTGGGATGTATCCAAGGATTTTTATGTAGGGACTTTTGAATTTAAGAATATCTTTGCCCCAACCGTATTTTCCAGTGATGGCAAGTTCTATCTTTGACCTGGGGTTACTTTGACGATAGAGATTAAAGGCGGCGATAAGTCGGGGAAGATTTTTTCTTGGCTCGCGTGTTCCTTGAGATAAAATGAATCTTTTTAGGCCATACTGTTTTTCAATGGTGGCTTTCTTTTTGTTTTGGGTGGCAAGAGGTAGTTTAATAAATTGACCATATTTATTTTCGGCGGCCTCGTAGACAACGCTGCATTTTTGAGGATCAATATTGGGGAAAATCTTTAGAAGATCGTTTTTTGAATTTTGAGAAACACAAATAAAATGTTGGCATTTCTTTGAAGCCCAATACATTTTTTGATGGTGGGTGGAAACAATTTTGTTATGCAGCCACTGGGGGTAGAGAAAGGGAGTTAGGTCGTGAATTGTAGTGATACCTTTGGCGTTAAGTAGTGGTGGCTGGGTCCAGTCTGAAGTATGAAAAATATCGCATTTTCCAATAAAAAATTCGACGGGAATAATGTGAAGTCTATTCCATAGATAGGCTAAAAAGGTTAATGGTAAACGAAAGTGATAAATTTTTACGTTCTTATATTTATTTAATTTTTGGATTTCTGTTGGTAATGGCAGTCGAAGTGAGGAATAAAATAATTTATAGGTATTATTGTGGTCGCACTTAAGAAGGTGGCGAACAAGGTTGAGGGTATAGTTGCTGACGCCGGTGCCGTAGGCGGTAGAAGAAACGTCAATTCCAATGATCATCTGATGTTGATTTTACCAAATTTTTAAGGGCAAATTGGCATATTTGAAGATTTGTTTGAAGATATTCAATTATAAATCTTGGTTTGGGGGTAGATTGGTAGAAGTATTTTAGGTTTTTTAGTCTTTGAATAGTGATTGATGGAAGGTTAAAAATAATATCGGATATTGAGTAATTTTTTATAATTAAATAGTGCCAATTTCGATAGGTCATTTTTGCCCGAAGGTTGCCCATTTTTGAAGAGGTGGCCCCACCGAGATGGTATGAAACTGCTTGGGGAACATATAGGGTCTTGATGTTGTTTTTGGCCAATCTGTAGGCAAGGTCAACGTCTTCGATATAGGCAAAAAATCGATGATCAAAGAGGCCGACTTTTTTTAATGCTGATTTTCTGTAAATTATAGCTGAGGCGGGGGCTCCCCAGATTTGGGTGGTTTTTCGGGAAGACTTTTTGAAAGATTTGGTGTTACTAATGTTTTGGCAGAGGCCAGACATAGAATACTCGAAACCTTCAGATTCAATTCGTTGACCATCCTTGTTGAGAACAAGGCCGTAAAAGACTGAAAATTTTGGATGGCTTTCAATGTTTTTGGAAATAATTTTAAACCAGTCTTTTTGAAGTTTAATATCGTTGTTGAGAATAAAAAGGTGGGGGTACTTTGATTTTTTGATACCGATATTTACAGCGCCAGCAAACCCGAGATTTTTTGGTTGTTGAATAAATTTTCCTGAAAGAATAGGGTATTTTTTGCATATATTTTCAAAAATTTGTTGACTAGAGTCGGTAGAATTGTTGTCTATGAGAAGGCACTCTAGGCAAATCTGGGGGTAATATCTGGCGGCGGTGGCAATAGAACTAAAACAATCAGTAAGAAGGGCGTGGCCGTTGAAATTTGGAATAATAATACTAATTTTCATCAAATCGATTGGCTAATTTTATGTAATCCCCTATTTGAAGATTAATTTGTTGAGAGGTGTTGGCATTAAGTTCGATGACATATTTGGTGGGGACGGAGCTTTGATATATTTTTAACTGAGAGTCGGGAGTATTTGGTTGGGGCTGGGCGGTAAAAATGTCGGTGACTAAACCTGTTTCGTCGATAAAAATTATATCAAGAGGAATGAGAGTATTTTTCATCCAAAATGACTGAATATTTTGCTGGTCGAAAATAAAAAGCATGCCGCAGGTAGGGCAAAGATTTTTTCTATTTGAAAGGCCTTTTGAAAGCAGGAAAAGATTGTCAGCAATTTCAAGGGAAAAATCTTGATTAAGAATTTTTTGGTTAACAGTTTTAGTCGTTTTTCTGGGAAATTTCCAGTATATGACGAAGGTAATAACTATAATAATTATTAAATAGCCAATTTTTTGCATATGTGTTCCCCTATTTTATCCCAAGTATATGATTTGCTAACAATGTTGTAGCCTTTGAGTCCAAGATCTTTTGCAAGTTTTGGTGATTTGGTTAGTTTTAAAATTGTGTTTGTGAGAGAGCTGAGATTGTCTGGAGTAAATGTTTGACCACCATGAAGAGTGTTTAAAACCTCGGAGCTTTGTTTGGTGTTGGCAGCAACTATAGGCTTGCCTCTGGCAAGACTTTCGACAAAGACAAGCCCGAAACTTTCGTGAACGGATGGGAGAACAAGACAAGTTGAATTATCGATGGCTTTTTTGATTTGTTCTTGAGTGGGTTTGAAGATTATTTTAATTTTCTTTTTTGTGTCAGAAGGTAAATTACGGAGGATGGATTGAATCTTTGGAAAATAAAGGGTTTTTTGACCCATGAGGGTAAGACTGGTTTGGGGATGGTTTTTTAGTATTTCGCAGAAAGATTGAATTAACAGCTCGGTTCTCTTATGGGCGGAAAAATTAGCAATAAAGAGAATATTGGGATTTTTGGGAAAGGATATTTTTGATTTGTTGATAATAAATGAGGTGTCGACTCCAAGTCCATGAACAATGTATTGAGGTGACTGTATTTTTAAATATTTTTGAAAATATTTTTTTTCATAGTTGGTGAGACACCAAAGATAATCTGATTTTTTGAGAAGAGAAAGCAAGAGAGGGGTTTGAAAATCTGGATCTTGGGGGTGAAAACATGGATTGATTATTAATTTACTTTTTGTAAATAGTTGAATAAATTTGGCATAGATAATTATGGTGGTAGGTAAGGGGCCGGCGATAATGTAGTCAGGATGGAAATTTATGATTTGACGTAAGGGTAATGACTTGAATACTGGTCCTTTGGATAGGGTTTTAAAAGAAGGAAAGAATTTTCCTAGAAGCCTAAAGGGTCGATGCAACAGGGTGATAACTGGTAGGGAAATGATGTTTGGAGGGTGTGTGATTTCTTTATGTATTGGTTTGGAAAAATCGTCGGTTGAGGTGCAATTGCTTGTGACAGCCAAAATTGAGTGTCCTTGTTTGTTTAAATACTCCCCCATTTTGGCAATTACTTTTGATCCACCATCAACTGCTGGTGGGTAAATGTGAGTTAAAAGTAAAAAGTTGGCCATTAATATAGTATATTTCATATTATGCTTAAAAAGTTAAAAATTGTTTTTGGGTCGAAGTTGGCCCAGTTGTTGATTTCGGGATTATTGGTATACGTGGCATTTAGAAAGGTTGATGTGGTCAAGCTACTGGGTGAAGTGCATCAAGCTCCGTGGTGGGCGGTGGTGGCAATCTTGGTTTATATGGGTTTTTCAATGCTGATTGGTGGGATTAGGTGGAGTATTTTGGTCTTGGGTAAGGCAAAATTGCGAGATGTGCTGGCTTTTACCAGGGCGACATATGCTGGTTGTTTTTATTCATTATTTTTTCCAACTTCAGTGGCTGGTGATTTCTTGAAGTGGACCTCATTGTTAAAACAGTACCCAGAAATTTCTAAATTGAAATTGGCGGGAACAGCCATAGTTGATAGGGTGATAGGGTTTAGTGCTTTTTCTATGGCGGCTTTGATGGCATTAATTGCCGGAAAAATTTTGAACTACAGCTTTCCTGGTATTTTGTTGTGGTTATTTTTGGGGATCAACGCTGGCTTGGTAGTGTTTTATGCGTTGGTGTTTTATATTGATTTTGAAAAGATTCTAAGCAAATATTCATTTTTGAAGGGAATTTTGGAGGTGGTAGATTTACTAAAAAATAGTAATAAAAAAAGGATCTTGATTTGTTATTTGATCTCACTTTTATCGGAGCCAATATGGATGATGATGACTTGGTTTTCCTCTTTGATTTTTGGGGCAGGGATAAGTTTAATGCAGGTATTAATTTTTATGCCGATAATTTCGCTTATCTTGGTGTTGCCTATTTCTTGGGCCGGATTTGGGGCCAGAGAGAACTTATTTTTGGTATTTTTTGGTCAGTTGGGATTTTCAACAGAAAAACTTCTTCTGGTTTCAACTTTTACCGGAATCATGGGAATTCTTAACTCGCTTTTGGGCGGGTTGATGTTGTTGTTTTGAGTATATTGCCTTATTTTTTTGCCGTAGGTTTGGCCAAGATTCTATTGTTACGAATTTCAACAGCCTTTTTTAATTCTTCTACATTTTCTTTTCTTATCTTTTCGAGCCTTGGAGATTGTATCGGTTCCTCGATTTCTGGATTTATTGTTCTTGTACCATCAGGGTTGGAAAAGGTTGGGAGGATGGTAGGTATGGCACCATCTTCGTTTTCTTCTATAAATTTTTTCCCTTGAGGAGTTGTTTTTATGTGTTTTAATACCTGACGGTAAGCCACATTAACTTCTGGAGGGGCTTGTCTGTCGAATGTTATGTAATTTATCCCTCTTTTAAGCACGTCTTTAGTAAGTGCAATTCGATCTAGTAGAATTAGAAGGTATCCGTGTTGAAGGTGTTCAGGAATTTGATATTCCTCTATCATTTCGTCAATTGGCTTGTTATAAGAACATTGTGTTCGAGAAAGATTTTCTTTGATCATGGTTTTTATTTGTTATATATGTAACAGAACTGAGATATTCTATCATAAATAGATATTAGATTAATAATTGTTATACTAAAGAATATGATTTTAATTGTCGGAGGAGCTGGATATATAGGCTCTGAAATAAACAAAGAGTTAAACGAAAATGGATACCAAACGGTGGTGTTGGATAATTTAGTTTCAGGGCATAAAGAGGCGGTAAAGTGGGGAGAATTTGTTCAGGGAGATTTGAGTAATATTGAGGATATTAGAAAGGTCTTTGAAAGGTATAAGATTGAAGCGGTGTTTAATTTTGCGGCATTTATAGAGGTGGGAGAGTCGGTAAAGGATCCTCAAAAATATTATTACAACAATTTGGTAAATACTCTAAATTTGTTGAAGGTAATGAAAGAATTTGAGGTTAACAAGATTATTTTTTCATCAACTGCGGCGACTTTTGGAGAACCGAAATATACACCGATTGATGAGGCCCATCCTCAGTGGCCAATTAATCCCTATGGTTGGACAAAATTAATGATTGAAAGGGTTTTTTCTGACTATGATTTGGCCTATGGTTTAAGATACGTGGCTTTGAGATATTTTAACGCTTGTGGAGCAAATCCTGAAGCGGACGTGGGAGAAAATCATAATCCTGAATCTCATTTAATTCCTTTGGTATTGGATGCGGCGATAGGAAAAAGGGAAAATATTAAAATTTTTGGAACTGATTATCCAACTCCTGACGGAACCTGTGTTAGAGATTATATTCATGTAGTTGACTTGGCCTCGGCACATCTGTTGGCACTGAAACACCTTTTAGATGGTGGAGAATCAAAGCAATATAATTTGGGTAATGGGAAGGGTTTTTCAGTTAGAGAAGTGATTGATGCTGTCAAGAAGGTGACGGGAAAGGATTTTGAGGTGGTAGAGTCGGAACGAAGGGCGGGAGATCCACCAATACTGATTGCGGCATCGGATAAGATTAGAGGGGAATTGGGTTGGGAGCCAAAATATACGGATATTGAGACGATAGTAGCAACGGCTTGGAAATGGCACCAAAAAAAATCTGTTGACTGATGCTATAATATTTTAACAAATATTTATATGTCACTAAAATCCAGATTCATACGTACATTTGTTAATTTACCGTTACCTGTTAGAAATGAAGTATCCGTTGTTATTGATGGACAGCCAATTAGTTGGAATGTTTTGAAAATTGAAGTGGAGTCAAATACAAAAACTGGTGATGAAGGTCTAAAAATATTAGATAAATTAGGATTTTTGCAAAAAGATGAAAAATAAAGTTGATTCTGATTTAAAAAATATCATTTTGGCAAAAATTATGTCTTATGATGATGATTATGAATTGTTTATTGGTGGTGGCAAGCCACTAAATAAAGACGATTTGGTAAAAAATATTGAAAACGAGACTGAGGTTGGTAAGCAGATAATTAAAATACAGTCGGATTTTATGCGCGATTTGGTTAGTGGTAATATTTATAAAATGATGTCGGATGTTCTATGATTCTAGTGACGCGGCCAAATCATGACGGAGGGACTAATTATTTATATTATTGGTCAGGTAAAGTGATTGAAGAAACAAAAAAGAAGTCTGTTGATGTGATTGATTTAGCAAAAAGTAAGGCTAATAGAAAAAATTTTATAAGTTATTTAATAAAGCAAAAACCTAGTATTGTTTGGGTTAATGGTCATGGAAACGATGATTGTGTGACTGGTTTTAATAACGATATTTTAATTAGCACCAGTGATAAAAACCTTAATTTACAGGTGAAAGTGTTTGTGGCAAGAAGCTGTCGTTGTGGTAAATTGTTAGGAAAATTTTTAGTTAACAATGGGGTCGGGGCTTTTATTGGTTACCTCGATGATTATATTATTAAAACTTCTAGAAAATATACAACCAGACCTTGGCTTGATCCTGTGGCTGGATTATTTTTGGAGCCGTCAAACTACATTATTACTTTGTTGACAAAAGGTCATAGTGTTGATGAAACAAATGATAAATCAAAGAAGATGATACTAATGAATTTAAAAAAAACATTAGTAAAAGATGCTGACGATAAAAATGATTTAGGGCGTTGGTTGTGGCATGATTATAAAAACCAGGTTGCGTTAGGCAGATTAGAGATAAAAGTTTAATAGTAATCTATGTTAAATTAATCTATGAAGAAAATTGCTGTAATTGGAACTGGATACGTTGGTTTGGTTACCGGTACCTGTTTGGCGGAAATTGGCCATGAAGTTTATTGTGTTGATATTGATAGCCAAAAAATTGAAAATTTAAAAAAAGGTATTATTCCAATTTATGAGCCTGGTTTGGAAGAATTGGTCAAGAAAAATTTTGAGAGTAAAAGTTTAAGTTTTACAACAGAAATACGTGAAGCGGTGGAAAAAAGTGAAGTAGTGTTTATCGCGGTGGGAACACCGCCAATGGCTGATGGTTCGGTAAACTTGGAGTATGTAAAAACTGCGGCAGAGTCGATTGGAAAGGCGATGAATGGTTATAAGGTGATTGTTAATAAGTCGACGGTTCCGATTGGAACTGGAGATGCGGTACAAAGAATAGTCTCGACCCATTATCAAGGTGAGTTTGATGTTGTTTCAAACCCGGAATTTTTGCGAGAAGGAAGTGCGGTAAAGGATTTTATGGAGCCAGACAGAATTGTTATTGGTAATGGTGGAGAAAAGGGTCGAGGGGTAATGACTGAGCTGTATGCTCCCCTACCGGGTGAGAGAGTAATGACAAATATCAAAACAGCCGAGATGATTAAATATGCTTCAAATGCATATTTGGCGACCTCGATTTCTTTTATTAACTCAATTGCAAATATTTGTGAAAAGGTAGGGGCTGATGTGACCGAAGTAGCCAAAGGAATGAGGCTTGATAAAAGAATTGGAAGGTATGCATTTTTAGATGCTGGGGTTGGTTATGGTGGTTCTTGTTTTCCAAAGGATGTGAAGGGGTTGATTCAAATTGCTCATGAGAATAATGTCAGTTTTGATATTTTGGATTCTGTAGAGGCGACTAATGAAGCGCAAAAGCAATCTTTATTGCCAAAGATTCAAACATTGTTAGGGAAAAATTTGCATGGGAAAAGAATTGCTATTTGGGGTTTAGCTTTTAAAGCAGAGACGGATGATATGAGAGAGGCACCAGCCCTGACAGTAATTAAACAGTTGCAGGATAGGGATGCTGAAGTGGTAGTTTTTGATCCTGTAGCCCAAGAAGGAGCGAGAAAAATATTAACTAATTTAGAGTTTGCCAATGATTTTTATAAGGCGGTAGAAAATGCTGATTGCTTGGTGATTACGACTGAGTGGAAGGTGTTTAAAGATGCTGATTTGGCAAAGATAAAATCATTGATGAAAAATCCGAATGTGGTGGATGGAAGAAATGTGTTTGAGGTAGAGCTAATGAAGGAGAAGGGGTTTAATTATATTTCGGTGGGAAGATAGTTTTTTTACTGATTTGTATATAAGCTAAAGAAATCAGATGAATCTGTTGCGACTGTTTTAAGATTAAGATTCTTTTCAAGAAACTCCATTATCCCGGGAAGATCGTTGCTATAAACAAGCGTAGTACCAATTTGAATTTTTGAAAGATTTGGTAACAGGTAT
>JAHISL010000071.1 GCA_018818185.1 Patescibacteria group bacterium
ACAAGTTCTCGGTAATTAAACATTTACTCGAAAATACCGTTGTGGTAGAATCCAACAGTCCTATGACATGCGGGGTAGTGTACGGCTGCACGTGAGGCTCATAATCTCACAGGCTGGGTTCAACTCCCAGCCCCGCAACACCAAATTCTTGGTTTTTTTATATCAATCTGATACAATTTCCTCGGTGCCTAAAAACACCTCAACATTAGTCACAAGAAGGTCGTCATTAACTTGACGGCTTTTTTGTTTCTTCTCAAGGCTATTGTTGGTATAATTCCCCTAGCTTATTCGGCAGGGTAGCTCAGCTGGTTAGAGCGCGACATTCATAACGTCGAGGTCGCGGGTTCAAGTCCCGCCTCTGCTACTTAGGGCATGTAGCTCAGTTGGTTAGAGCGCCGATCTTATAAGTCGGTGGTCCATGGTTCGAGTCCATGCATGCCTACAAATCAACATCCTCTTGTGTTTTTACCTAACTTTAGTATAAAATCACGTGTTCTATCTTAAAAGAACAATATGACTCAAGAAAAACAAGAACCTGGCGGGCAAGACCCTCTTAGTTCCCTTCAAAATTCTAAGTTTTCCAAATATGAATCTACAATTAATAGGTCAAATTTTTGGGTACTTTGCGATTGGCTTCGTCGAGATGTTTTTGGCCACCCAAAGAACCTACTGGATTTCAAAAGGCCGATCACGCGCTGCGGCCCTCTTAGTATTTTTTGAGAATTTTCTCGCTATTTACATCATCTATCAAATTGCCAACAACCTAGGTGGTAATTTATTTGTCCTGGTTTCCTACGCTCTTGGTAATGCTCTCGGAACCTATATCAACCTCGAAAAAATTCCATTTTGAACTATGAAGTTTCTCTCTAACTGATTTTGTTAACAATTCCTTTAAAAGCATCAACTTCAACTTTGTCTCCGTTTTTCAAGATACTTGTGGCATTTTGTGTTCCCACTATGCACGGTATCCCAAACTCTCTTGAAATAATTGCTGCATGAGACGTGATTCCTCCGATATTTGTGATAATTGCCTTGGCTTTCATCATGTATTGAGTGTAATCTGGTTGGGTCTGAGTAGCCACCATTATTTCTCCTCTTTCAAACTTCTCTAAATCACCAAGTTTTTTTATTACTCTTACGATCCCTACAACTCTACCTTGACAGGCAACTACTCCTTTTATTTTTTTTACAGAGCTGGTATTGCTTTTTATTTCAGAAACTATCTTTAAATAATCCTTTTTCTCTAAATAGTGACTATAAACCTTCCCCTTGTAGGGATAAAGAACTCGACAAAAATTGTTTTTTCGTTCCTCAAAATCTTTAATCTTTTTTGAACCATTCACCAGGGAAACAATTTCTTCAGAAGTAAGCTGTTCAATGATTGATTCAATGTAATTCTTCCCAAGTTCTTTCTTTAAAAATTTTTGAAAACAGAAGTCAAGCTCAATCTGAATGTCAGAGGCCCTGTTGTCATTAACAGAAACAAGAATTATAAAGTCAATTAATTTTCGTGAAACAGAGGAGACCTTTATTTTCTTATTATCTGTTTTTTTGTCTTTAATTAATTCTTGGAGCTGTAAATAAAAATCATTTCCATCCCATTCTTGCCTACCTCTATCACCTGTATTTAACCACCCATATATCTTGGCATGTTCTTTCAAATCTTTTGCATTTATCTTTGGATTTATTCTATATTTTTCGATAAGTTTTCTATTGCTTTCGTTACTTTTTGTCTGTGAGGCTTGATCGATAACATAAGATGACAATTTATATAAAGGAATTTTTTCTTTTAGGGCGATTTCTTTACATTCCAAATTAATTGCATTATCGAGAACTACGGACACAGACGCCATTAATAATGCTAATTTTGATTGAATTTTATAATATCTTTCAAAATCAATAATTGTCTTTTTCTTCTTGATTTCCTTTAAATAATTTCTGCCCTCGTTAATAATTTTGTCCTGCTTCTCAATTAGCACTTTGACAGCTTCCGTCTCTTTAAAAAAACTCTCAAATTTTTTCTTAAACTCACCTTCATCTTTCAAATCGATAAACTCATCGCCAATTATCGGCTGAAAATATCCAATATATAAGGGGTTTGTCCCAAAGGCCATTTCTCTGCAGTAAATCTCATCTATATACCAGTCAAGCTGCCAGGCATGTCCATGAACATGTGACTTTAAATCCAATCTTTTCTTGATTTTTTCTAACATTTTATAAACCCATTTCTTTTAATACCTCATCCAGTGTCTTTTTTGCTTCAAATTGTGCTTTTTTACTGCCTTCTACAATTATTTGATCTAAAAGCTCGTTTTTACCCTCAAACTGAGCTCTTTTTTCTCTAATCGGGTTTAGTACCTTATTTATAGCTATTGCTAGCTTCTCTTTCACTTCCACGTCTCCCACCTTGCCCTTTGTGTATCTATCTTTCAAGTCCTTTACCTCTTCTCTATTTTTATTAAAAGCGTCATGATAGATAAATACTGGATTGCCCTCTACGTGTCCAGGATCAGTTGGCTTAATTCTTGTCGGGTCTGTGTACATTTTTTTTACTTTTGTTTTAACTGTCTCTTCGTCATCAGACAAATAGATGCAATTCCCCACACTTTTACTCATCTTTGCCTGACCGTCAGTTCCCACCAATGTTCCCACTTCACCAATCAATGCTTCTGGTATTGAAAAAACCTCACCATAAATTTTATTAAATTCTCTAGCTATTTCTCGACTTACTTCTACATGACTTTGTTGGTCTTTTCCTACCGGGACTAGGTTAGCTTTAACCATTAGAATATCAGCCGCCTGTAGTACAGGATAATTCAAAAGCCCCAATGAAGGTTGTTCAATTCTTAAATCCCTCATGACATCTTTTAAAGTTGGTACCCTTTGAGCTCTAGGTACCGTAATCAGATTACTAAAAATAGTTGATAGATAGGTAACCTCTGGCACCCTGCTTTGTTGATAAATCACAGACTTCTCTGGATCTATCCCTACGGATAAGTAGTCCAATACCAGGCCTCTTGCTCTATCATTTAACCCTCTTGTCTTTTCTTTTGAGAAGTCAGTGGTTAGTGTATGTAGATCAGCAATAATGAAAAAGCATTCATATTCATCCTGTAACTTCACTCTATTTTTCAGAGTCCCCAGAAAATGACCTAAATGTAATGATCCTGTTGGTCTATCACCAGTTAGTATTCTTTTTTTATTTTGTTTCATATTTATAGTCAAATTTTAACATTTATATCTGACAAATTTACCTTTCTGGCCATCAGGCATAGAAAATTGGGGTAATTCTTGCTTCGGGGCAAAACAGGATAAAAATCTGTTTTAGCTTTTAGTCCCAAGTTTGTTATTTGATCTCC
>JAHISL010000072.1 GCA_018818185.1 Patescibacteria group bacterium
CAAAATTTTTGACTGACTATAATTTTCATATTGACCCAAAACCAAACTTCGAGGCATTGGAACTAGTTTACTCAAAATAGCCATTCTTTCCGCGGTAATTTGTTTGTTATTAAATTGTTTTGGCTTTTTCATCAGTACCAGAGCCAACATTTGCAACACATGATTCTGAGCCACATCCCTCAACGCTCCCACCGAATCATAATATGCATTCCTTAATTCCGCCCCAAAACTTTCTGCCGCCGTAATCTGAATATGGTCAATATATTTACTATTCCAAACTGGTTCAAAAATCTTATTATGGAACCTAAAGGTCAAAATATTTTGAATAGTTTCCTTTGCCAGATAGTGATCAATTCTAAAAACTTGTGACTCAGTAAAATATTTTGCCATCAAGTCATTCAGTTTTTTCGAACTTTTATAATCGCTCCCGATCGGTTTCTCAATCATTATTTTCACCCAACCATTGTCACTTTTATTTAGCTTATTTATCTTAAGGTTTTCAAAAACCGATGCATACAAACTCGGGTGAGTCGCCAAATAAAACATTATGTTGGCACTATCCTTTCCCATCAATAGTTTGCGAACATCTTTATAAATTTCTCCACTACCCAAATCTCCTGATCTAAATACAAACAATTTATAAAATTTTTCAAAAGTGTTTTTGTCAAAGTTAATCTTTTTGCCCTCAAGTGAGTCCTTCAAAAAAGATCTAATCTCTTCCTCACTTCTTTCCCGAAAAGACAAACCAATGATTTGTAAGTCGCCAGGAAATTGATCTCTAAGCCATAACCCATATAAAGCCGGAATCAACTTAATTTTTGATAAATTACTTGTAACTCCAAATATTACCAATTTCAATTTATTCATACTTAATTATACCCTTAAAAATTAGCAATTTTGGTATAATCCAAACAGGGTTGTTTAGCTCAGTTGGTTAGAGCGCATCATTCACATTGATGAGGTCACAGGTCCGAGTCCTGTAACAACCACTCACTTCCAAACAATCTCAAACAATCTATAAGCTAAGTAATTTGCAGCATAATCTCTTCCATGTCTCATTAAGTTATTCGCTTGCTCATAAGTTATAGCCGCGAAATAACCAGGAGAAATAGACTTTTTTGCCAACAATCTCTCAGTTGTATCTACTACAGACCTTGATCGTAAAGCCAGATTATAAAAATCACTTTTGTCATCCTTCAAAGGATCTTCCATTTCAAGCAAAATTCTTAATTTTTCGATTATTTCGTCACCAAAATCAAAATTGTGGTTTTTTTGTCTAAAAAGAATATATTCATCAATGGTTCTGTAAATATTGTGATCAATTGCACTTAGCTTTGCTTCAGTCGCACCCAAAGACGAAAAATCATTTATTAAAATCCTCCAATTAACTTGATTTTCCACAGCTAACAAGTTAATGGTCTCACCATCCTCAATTACGTCCTCAACATAATTCCAGCTTTCACCATCACCAAAAACAAGATGATAAACACCACCACCATCTTTTCCAACTAACGACACCTGGCAATTTTCCATACCCACATTTTCAAAAAATACCCAACCATTATCATCACTCTTATTAATTCCCTCGCAGTTAACTATCATATCGGCCGGTGAACCAAGAAAAAACACAACCACACTTGAAACATTTTTATCTTGAACAACTACTGTCGTTCCTAAACCCAATTTACTAACTATAAGATTTGTTGATTCATCAACTAAATTTCTATGTGTAGATATAAATTCTGCAGTTTCCGCCCCAGATATCAGAGCACTTTCTTTTAATACCGTCCCGTCTCCCAAATCATACATGTACGATTTGGGACGTCCGTCCTTCCAAATCCCCAAGACTGTATCAAACATTGACCTACTTCCCAAATTAATCCACTCCTTCGTGTCATTTCCGATACCATCAACAGTTAACAGCTTGCTTGATATCGTATTTGTAAACATATTTTTACTTGATAAGTATTCACTTTTTTCAGAGGAAACAACCTGCCCGTTTTTTTGCAAGAAATCAAAAGTAGGAAATAAATCAAAAACAATAGGAGCGAAAGTTCTAACAGTTTCCAAGATTGTATTATTCTTCTTTTTAAGCTGTAAGAGTATGTTTATGGCAACTGACTCAAACCCAAAACCATCACCAAATTTCGCTCCATTCCAAGCATCGTAAGCGCTTACAGAACCATAATGCGGACTACCTAAAGTAATAATCACTCCTACTGAGTGAGGATTATCCTGACCCCATAATCTGGCCGTCAACCCTCCCAAGCTATGCCCTATCAAATCAACATTGTTATCATCATTTATTCCAAGATTATTTAAATAATCATCAAGATCAAAAACTATTTCCGACAATGGCTTTCTCCAATCATAATTCCAAACAAAAAAATCCTGATTTTTTACCAGACCGTTTTGCTCTAAAGCACTAATTAACAGATCATAATCTTTTACAAATGGCGTCATTGACCATTCAGAATCTAAAGCAAAATTATCATGTAAAATTGCTCCATTATTCCAACTTGCCCCAAGTCCAGGGATTATTACAATTTTATTTCTTGGTATTTCGGGCACACTGACATTCACATAATCAATGGACAGTTCTGACCACCAAGTTCTCCCTCCACTCAACGGATTTCCAATAAAAATATTCGATGGATCACATTGATCTTTTAAACTTGAAAACAATAGGTTTGAGTCTAAAAAAACTTTATATACACCATCGCTTTTCAAAACACTAAATACATGCCAACTATTATCACTTATACCACCAGGGATTGAAATCTTTTTTTGTCCAGTTTTGTACTCACAACTTCCGTCAGGTAGCTTAACTTCATCTCGGTATTGAATAACGGGCCCACTCGTTAGATCATTCCAAAACGAAAATTGATATTGAGGATTCCCTCCAGGCTCAGTATAACCAACCCCAATTCCGTTTCCCATATAATCAGTGTATTTATAATTAAATTTAAAATTAATTATTACCTCCTCCATATCCCTAACTTTATTAATTTCAGAATTAGTAATATATGGAAAATTCATTACATCGCTATCCAAATTCATAACACTATCCTCAAAATAAATATTTCCTCCATTATCAAGATATGTCCATTTGGAGTCGTCCCTTATATCAAAATCATCTCTGAAAAGATCAATAGCATATAATTCATTTACAAAAAAAAGAAATCCAAAAATACAAATAAGTATTTTTTTTAACATAAACAATAATATACAAGTGTGATAAAAATTGCAATATTTTACAATCTTAAACCCGGAGGTGGAACGAACATGGTAAAAAACATTGTTAGAGAGATCTCAAAGAGAAATATCTTAATTGACCTTTATTCACATCAAAATAATTCCATCAAAGATACGAATAGTACGTATATTTTCCCCATAAAGAAAACAAAAAATTCTATTCAGCAGATCTACCAAGCACTAACTGAAATTAAAAAAGTACAAAAAAACATTGCGAAAAATATTATGAATATAAACTATGATGCAATTTTTGTTTTTCCATGTTACATAACGCAATCTCCGCATATTCTAAGATATCTCCCCAAAAACAAGACTTATTATTTTTTTCTAGAACCTAAAAGAGAATTCTACGAAAGAACATCCTTTGACTATATGTCCTTAAAAAGAATATTGTCAAGAATTGTTAGATTTCCAATAAAACACCTTGACCAAATTAACTGTAAAAGTATTGATAAGATAATCACAATTTCTAAATTTTCACAATATAATCTAAAAAAAATATATAATAAAGAATCCATCGTTGTTTATCCTGGAGCAAAACAAATTTCACCTAAAAAAATCATTAAAGCTAACAATCATAATTTTTTATCTTTAGGCCTTATTTCCATGCTTAAAGGACATCATTTATCCCAAAAAATTTGTCCACAAGTTCGTATATACGGAGCATTTTCAAATGAAAACACAAAGAATATAATCTTTAAAAAACATATTATTCAAACAAAAATTATAGACAAAGAAATTAAAAACATATACAAAAAACATACCTTCTTTCTTGCTAACCAAATCAATGAGCCATTTGGACTAACAACACTTGAGGCAACAAATAATAATTGTTATGTACTTGGAAACAATCTCGGGGGAACGTCAGAGATAATTTCGAATAACATTAATGGTCAACTTATCCCCGTAAAAAATTTTAACTTATCAAAAAAAATTCTAAAATTATACGACAAAAAAAACACAATCTATTTTAGAAAAAACTATATAATAGATTGGAGTTATACAACAAACATAATATTGAAAATAATTAATCATGAATAACATCTCACTTCTTCTAATCACAAAAAATGAATCGAAAAATTTAGCTGAATGGGGAAAGTTTTTACCAAAACTTTCACGCATCAACGAACTAATTGTTGTCGATGATTTTTCAAGTGACAACACCAGAGAAATTTTAAGGAAATTTTCTTCAAAAAAACTTTCTATCCACGTTTTCAAAAGAAATCTCAACCAAAATTTTTCCGCTCAAAGAAACGCAGGTCTAAAAAAATGCCAAAATGATTGGGTTTTCTTTCTCGACGCCGACGAAATACCAACCCCAAAAACAATCAACTATCTCAACAATCTAGAAACAAGAAATGGTTACAATTATTCCTTCAAAAGAGATGTTCTTTATCTTGGACACACTATCTCTCATGGTCAATGTCTCAGGGACTATTCCATAAGACTGTTTAATAAAAACGAAGGAAAGTTTGTAAACCACGTCCACGAAATCTGGCAAAGTCGCTCAGCCACTATCTATACCCGCCAAAAGCTTCTTCACTATTCAATTAAAAGCCTCTCTTCTTTTTTAAAAAAAATAAATATCTACTCAACCATTCGCAGTCAAAGACTTTTTCAAAAAAAACATCACTCCAATCTTTTTGAAATAATTTTTTATCCTCTTTTTAAATTTATCAATCTTTATTTTTTAAAATTTGCCTTTCTTGACGGTGTTCCCGGTTTAATCTTTTCCTTGTCTTTCTCTCTAAACTCTTTTCTTGTTCGCGCAAAACTATGGCACTTGCAACAAAAATAGCTCTTTATTTATCTTTTATTGCCTTTTTTCTCGGGCAACTTTATCGACCAAAGTTTCTCAACTTCACCTTTCCCATTTTTGATCTTGCCATTCTTCTTTTATTTATCATTAATCTCATCAAACATCGAAAAGAAATAAAATTACTTTCTCCAACAGTCTTTTTCATCATTTTTTCACTCTTTTCTCTACTCATAAATTATTTTAGATATCCATTTTCTCCTAACAGTGTTTTCTATTGGCTCAGATTATCCTCTCTTCTTTTCCTCCTACTTACCCCACCCAAAATAGACAATAAAATAGAAAAATTCTTTGAATTAATCCTTTTAGCAAATCTAATTTTCGGTTTTATTCAATATTTATTTTGGCCAGATTTTACCTATTTTTCAACCTTTAATTGGGATCCCCACTTATATCGCCTTCTAAGCACTTTTTTAGACCCGACTTTTACCGGACTAATATTTTTAATGTTTCTATTAAAATCATATTTTTCCAAGAAAAACTATTTATATCTATTTTTAATCTATCTTGGACTAGCTCTAACATACAGCCGCTCCTCACTATTATGCTTTTTTATTGTTTTTTCATTTATTTCTCTAAAAAAGAAAAGAATCTCCATTTTTCTTACCGTTTCAATTATCTCTCTTGCCACCATTTTTCTTTTACCTAGAATGCCTGGAGAGGGGACTAAACTCGAAAGAACCAGCTCTATCAAAGCCAAGATTGTTAACTACCAACAGGCCATAAAACAGTTTTCCCAAGCCCCAATTATCGGTGTTGGCTACAATAATTTACCCACTATCAGGCCCGACAAAGAATCACATGCCAACTCAGGTTTTGATAGTTCGCTTTTGACCATTGCCACCACCACCGGCCTAATCGGCCTGAGCTTTTTTGTCCTAATCTTTACCCAATCGCTAAAAAAATCTTCACTCTATTGGCAAAGCCTAATTCTTGTCATCTTTATCCATTCCCTTTTTGCAAATTCGCTTCTCTACCCCTGGACTCTATTTTTTCTTGTTATCGAGTCTAAATATCGTAAGTAATCTCCACAGATTTTCTTGTTATATTCCCTGCGTTATTCTTAATCACAATTTCTAAGTCGTTTTTACCTGCACTTAATTGCACCTTAAGTTTAAACATTCCATCATCATCTACCATCGCCAGCTTACCATTGACCGTCACACTAACTCCCTTGTCGCTTTTCCCTGCAATATCAAAATCAGCATTATCCACCGTTACCACATCCTCTGAAGGATTAATCATGTTCAGGCTAGGTGGCTCATTGTTATAAAGCACCACCACCGGTTTTGAAAGCTCACTCTGGCCTTCTTTTTCCGTCGAAGCCAAAGCCGAAAAAGTATTTTCACCCTTATCTAAATTAATATTGTCAAAAACAAAACTTCCTTTATCATCTACCCTCTGCTTACCCAGTGAAACCTCATTTTTCAACAACTCAACTTCAACATTTGCCTCGGCCACACCAGATAGCGACAAGGTGGCACTGTTTGTTGCCTCAAAAGACACTATCAATCTTGGTGGCAGGGGAGGCATGACTTTTTCTTGATTATCATTTTTTGACAAACTCTTTGCGTTTCCCAAAAGTACTGAAAGTTTTATCAAAAGTGGCAAACCAAAAATAATTACTATGGCAAAAATCAATACTGTAATTGCCCCCAACACAACTGTTTTCTTTGTAATTTCTTCGTCCTCTTTTCTATTTAATCTAGATCTTTGTTTCGATTTAAAAAACTCTGACATATTTATATTATTACATTATTAATTTTTTAGAGGAGCCCCTTGCCAGAATTGAACTGACATCTGTGGTTTACGATACCAAAGCTCTACCGTTGAGCTAAAGGGGCGTGGCTCTGAGCGGCTAGAGGGAATCGGACCCTCGACTAATCCTTGGGAAGGATTCATTTTACCACTAAACCATAGCCGCGCTACCTCAAATTTTACCACGGATAGTCAGTATCATCCCAATTTCCAACCCATTTGGATTAAATATTTTTTCCTTATTATCCTCATATATTTCACTCCACCTGTACCCATCTTCATAAAATTTCACTGCAATTTTCCACAAACTATCGTTTTTCTCTACCGTGTACTCAACATCCTCGCCACTCAACACCCTCTCCTTTTGGATACTGCCACCCTCATCGGCAATTGCCACTTTTTCAATTTTAGGCAAAAGCAATTCCTCACCCACAAACAACAAACCAGGGTTATTCAGTTCATTTAACTCTGCGATTTCTGTCCATTTATAACCATCTCCATATACTCTTTCTGCAATTTTCCACAAACTATCACCCTGTTCTACCACTATTTTTTCATCGTTCGCTTTATTCATCAATTCTTCAGCCACCAAATCATCGGCCACACCCGGTACGTTAACATCACCCTTTCTTCTTTGGATAAAATTTACCAAAAAACCAACCAATGCCACTACCACCAACAATCCCAAGAACATGCTTACAATGTCGTCTTTAGATTTCATCACCTTGCTATTTTTTTGTTTGCTCATATATGCAAACATAACTAATTCGTAACCTATAGTCAACTAGAAACAACCATTTATCTCCGTATAATTATTTCATCAATCGGATTTTGTTTCTCAAAAAACACTAGCCTATTTAATTCTTTTACAAAATTATTTACATTCTCACGGTTAATCTTATATATTCTTTCTTTTCCCAAAACTCGATATTCAACCAATCCAGATTTTCTCAACACCATCAAATGATTTGACACCGTCGCCTGAGTCAAATTCAACTTTTTTACTATTTGACCAACGTTCATTTCACCCTGACCCAACCAAAATATGATTTTTCTACGATTAATTTCGGCCAAGGCCTTATACACTTTATCCATATTTTGGATTATATCGATAATCATCAATATGTCAACCATATTTAATGGTTGAAAAAAACATCTTTATGCCTCAAAATAGGCCATATGCATAATTACGATAACAAACAAGAAAAAACCCTCGTTATTGTTAAGCCAGATGGAGTCCAAAGAAGTCTTATCGGTGAAGTCATCAAAAGATACGAACAATGTGGTCTCAAATTAGTTGCCCTAAAAATGATGATTCCTTCTGAGGAATTAGCTTTAGCTCACTACTCAACCGATCCAGAATGGGCCTTCAAAACTGGCACCAAGGCCATTGAGGCCGCCAAAGCCAGAGGTGAGGACCTAGGCACCGATGACCCCATCCTTTATGCCGAAGGAATTCGTACAACACTAAAATCATTCTTAAGTTCTGGTCCCGTTGTTGTTATGGTTTGGCAGGGGATGAATGCAGTCGGTGTTATTAGAAAAATTACCGGTTCTACCGAGCCTTTATCTTCAAATCCTGGCACAATTCGTGGTGACTA
>JAHISL010000011.1 GCA_018818185.1 Patescibacteria group bacterium
ATAACAACATCCATGGCAGTACTGATGCATGAAATTCCTCAGGAAATTGGTGATATGGGAATACTGATTCATAGTGGTTTCTCCTTAAAAAAGGCAGCTTTGATGAATTTGCTAACAGCATTTTTTAATCTACTCGGTGTGCTTATTATCTGGGTAATAGGGGCAAAAGGTGAAATAGATGGAAGTATATTAGCAGTAACGGCTGGGGGTTTTATATATTTGGCGGCTTCTGACTTAATTCCAGAATTACACCGCCACGAAAGCAAAGTTCGAGAAAGTGCATGGCAATTGATAACGGTAATAACGGGCGTGATGATCATGTATTTGATATGATGATGTCATGAAAATAAAAATATTTACTGATGGAGGAGCCAGAGGAAATCCGGGAATAGCAGGATATGGAATTTATGTAGAAGACGAAGCGAAAAGAGTTCTTTTGGAAGAAAAAAAATTTTTAGGAATAAAAACGAATAATGAGGCTGAATATATGGGAGTAATCGGTGCCCTAGACTGGGTAGAAAAAAACTATCCAAATGAAGAAATAGAAATAAATTCTGATTCCCAATTATTGGTTCGCCAAATGAAGGGAATTTATAAGGTTAAAGCCCAAAATTTAAAAAAACTATGGCTAGTGGCCCATGACTTGTGTCAAGGAAAGAATATTGAATTTAAAGAAATCAGGAGAGAATATAATTCAAAGGCCGACGCGCTAGCGAATTTAGCAATGGACAGAAAAAAATGAAGAACAAGATATTAATTATTTTTAGTATGTTTTTTTTGTTGGCGGCAGGGATATTGGCGCCGATGGCAGTTGGCTTTGGGAAAACAGGTAAAGAAACGAAGGTTTTGGGAAAGGACTATTCGCTATTAAATAAAAAAGAAATTGAGGAAAGATTGGTAAAAGAATTCCCAATGAAAGGGGAAATAAAATTGGCCGAAGGAGAGAGGGAATTTCATATTGATTTGGCCTCTATTTCGGCAGAAGTTGATACTGAAGAAACCGCATCTAATTTACTTTTCCGAAGATTGAAGCAAGGGGTGGGTAAATATGTAAAAGCATTTTTTGAGAAGAAAGATTTTGAGTTAACAGTTAAAAATGATGAAGAGAAGCTTGATCAAGAAATTGAAAAGATTGCTTCGGAAATCGACAAACCATTTGTGCCTTCTGAAATAATTTTGGAAGGAAAACTAAGCATTAAGGAGGGGGAAAAAGGGAGGAGCACAGAAAGAGAGAAACTAAAAGAGATGGTGTTGGAAAAATTGAGAAAATACGAGATAGAAACAGAGGTAACAATTCCGGTAAGAATTGTTGGTGAACTTCCTAGCGAAGAAGAAAAAGAAAGCGCTTTGGGAACAGCAAGTAAATTTGTTGGAAAACAAGTTGTGTTTAAAGATGAGGAAACTGAGGTGATGATCGATGACAAGGTGTTAACCAGTTGGGTTGATTTTAAGGGAGGTTGCCAAAGAGAAAAGGTCGACGACTATGTTGATAACTTAAGTGAAAATTTTAAAATGGAAGCACAAGACGCGGTGTTTAAATTTGAGAATGGTAAGGTATTGGAATTTTTACCGGCAAAAGATGGCTACTCGGTTGACGGAGGAAAGATGAAGGAAAATATCTGTCGAGATTTTTTGGGATGGAAAAATTCGCAAGAAAAAAGCATTGTTTCAGAGTTACCACTTTTGAAAGTTTCACCTAAGATTGGGAATAATGAAGTTAACGATTTGGGAATAAAAGAACTACTGGGAAGAGGAACTTCAAGTTTTAAGCATAGCAGTACGATAAGAAATTTTAATGTTGAGAAGGGGGCGTCAATTGTTAACAGAGTTTTGGTTGCGCCGGGGGAGACTTTTTCATTTATCAAAAACCTGGGAGAGGTAAGCTTGGATAATGGTTACAAAAAGGCATACATTATTCGACAAGGAAAGACAGAGCTGGATGTAGGAGGTGGTATTTGCCAAGTCTCAACGACGTTATTTAGAGCGATGTTGGACGCAGGGTTGGACATTACTCAACGACAGGCACACGCTTACAGAGTTAGTTACTACGAAGAAGACACAAAACCCGGATTTGATGCAACGGTGTTTATTCCCAATCCCGATCTAAAGTTTATTAACGATACGGATCATCATGTTTTAATCCAAAGTTATTACGATGGGGTAAATAAGAAACTAACTTACGAAATTTATGGAACTTCGGATGGAAGGAAGACTGTAATTGAAAATTACAAACAATGGGGGGCAGCACCGGCACCACCAGATGTGTGGATTGACGATCCAACCTTGCCGGCCGGAAAGGTGGTACAGGATGAGCATGCAGTTCCAGGCTTAAAAACATCTTTTGATTGGGTGGTAACCAGAAATGGAGAAATTATTCGGCAAAAGACTTTTACCAGTAGTTATGTGCCTTGGGCGGCAGTATATAGAAAAGGAACAGGAAATTAAAATTATTTTCGAGTGGCGAGAGTGTAGGTGTTTTCAAGAAGTGAAGCGACAGTCATTGGACCAACACCACCAAAGGTCGGCGTAATATAGGTAGATTTTTTTGATACATTGTCAAAATCAATGTCTCCGCCGCCAACGTCAATAGCAACAACATTATCTTTGACCATATCGGCAGTAATAAGATTTTTTACCCCAGTGGCCGAAACTAAAATGTCAGCTTGATGAGTAATGTCGGCTAAGTTTTGAGTATATTGGTGACAGAGAGTAACTGTGGCGTGTCGGGCATTAAAAAGGGCAAGAAGAGGGAGTCCGACGATAGGGCTGTCATTAACGACAACTATTTTTTTGGCTTCGATTTCAACTTGGTAGTTGTCGAGTAATTTTATGATGCCGATGGCAGTGGCCGGAGCAATGGCAAGTGAATCTTGCTGGAAGAGAAGGCCAAGGTTGATAGCAGTTAAACCATCAGCGTCCTTCTGGGGAAAGATGATGTTTAATATTTTTGAAGAGTCTTTTAAA
>JAHISL010000073.1 GCA_018818185.1 Patescibacteria group bacterium
CCACTTGTCTTTATATAATCCCCATAAGGCCTCAATCTCGAAAAAGAAAAACCCGTTCCACCACCACTTTTATGAATTTTCGCCATATTCGACATCGTTTCCAATATTGAATCCATCGAATCTTCAATTGGCAACACAAAACAAGCCGACATTTGTTGCTTTGCTCTTCCCGCATTTACCAAACATGGAGTATTGGGAAAAAATTTCTGTTGCGCCATCATTTCATAAAAAATTTGCGTTCTAGCCTCCAATGTCTCACTTTTCTTTTCAAACTTATCATCTCCTTTGGCAATATTTTCCGCCACTCGATAAAAAATATCCTTTACTTCTTCCTTCACCTCACCCTTCTCGTCCTTTATCGCATATCGACTCTTCGCAATATACTTTGCATTGTCAGATAACTCCGGCTCCATTAAGCCGCCCTTAATATTAAGCAACCTTTGACTAATTTCGTCCATTATTTATGTTTTTTGTAACCTTTAATTAATTTTTGAAAATCACCCACATCCCTTATGTCCATATACACTGTTGCAAAGCGGATATAAGCTACTTCATCAATATCTTTTAATTTGTTCATTACCATTTTTCCTATTTCTTTTGACGGAATTTCTACGCTTTCCCAATTCAACAATTTCATCTCAATTTCATCAATCAACTTTGACCTTTCATCAGCTTCCATTTTCCAACATGCCTTCTCAAAACACTTTTCCAGCTTTTCTCGGCGATAATCTTCTACCCGGCCGTCTTTTTTCATTACTTTGAGCTCAATATTCTCCACCCTCTCATAAGTCGTAAATCTCTTGGCACACCTCACACACTCCCGTCTTCTCCGGGTTGCCTTACCTTCCAAGGCATCTCTAGACTCTAAAACATTTGATTCATCAAAACCGCAATATGGACAAAGCATGTATTTTTGCGCTATTTTTTATTAACACTATTCATAGCGTCTGACCTACATCTTATCTACTACCCTTAGCGTCTGTCAAGCATTTACAAATAGTACATAAGTACTCAAATTTCCACTTTACGGTAATTCCGAGGATTTACTACGTTTTCTCCTATATCAAAACCATCTCTCTGATATAATTTTTTCATGTCAACACCAAGCGCGGAACACAATCGTCCAGAAGTCCTCACACCCAAACAACTTTCCCAAAAGCTTTTAGACAATCTATGGGAAATGAACCATTCTCAACAAAATGATGACAGAGAGAAACTTGCAACGGCAATGTTAGAACACGGAAGAATAATGGCTCAGATTACCGAATCTGGTCCCGGAAAAATAATAGAAGTTATTGATCAAGATATTTATGAGACTACTCAAGATGAAATAGACGCTAGAAATCGCACTTTTAATCATATTTCCAAAACTCAAGAAGAACTAGAAAAAAATCTTCTTAAAAACTGCAAATCAGATCAATTTAATCCAAACTGGCAAAAAGAACCAGCCAGTAATACCTACGATCAAATGATTCGCAAAACTATTCCTCGTGCCGCCGAAAAGGCAGCCGAAATTGCATCAAAAGTTATCCAAGAACAAAAAACCGCCGCTCAAAATAATCAAACTTTTTACCAAGGAAGACTTGCTCTATTGAATCAAGCCAGAGGCTCATGTATGTCAGCGTTTGTTCAAAGCGTCGAGTCAAGAACAAACTCGGAATAGTCCAAACTTACTGTTATAATACCTTGATGCAGAAAATCATTAATTTTTTCAAGGAAGTCAGGTCGGAATTCAAACAAATCTCCTGGCCCAAACGTGAGTCTATAATTCAATCAACAATTGTGGTAATATCCATATCTATTGTAGTCTCCCTTATTTTAGGGGGATTTGATTATATTTTTACTCAATCTATTGGCTTTCTAGGACAACTTACTCAGGTAGAAAATACCCCAGAAACCATAGACCAAAACCAAATACCATCAATTACTACTCTTCCCAGCATCAGCTTGGAACCAACAATTGAAGAAACAAAATAATATGCCAAACAACTCCACCAAAACTAAACAAAAAGAATTTCAATTTGACCTTTCCC
>JAHISL010000074.1 GCA_018818185.1 Patescibacteria group bacterium
AATTAGCCAACTGTTGAATCTCCCACTGAGCTCGTCGACAACACCTTAATTCCAAAAAATGTAACAATGCTCTGGCGTTCATTGTCACTACAATTTTTGTTTGCAACGATTGCGGTTGCAGGTACCTGGCATCCTCTGTCTTTATCTTTATCTCTTTCTCTGTCATTTCATTGTATAAACTCTGAACATCTCGCAAAATTTTCTTATATTTTATGTAGATTTCTTTATTATTTTTTATTGCCTCTGGAATTACAAATTTCGCCTCACCCCTCTTCACATATCTTCCCGATTGAATCGAATACGAACAACCCACCCGATGACGAACTAATTGAATCTCAGAAATTCTCGATATTCCTTCAATTCCAAAGGTAAAACTGGCATGTTCCAATGTTGAAGTATGGCCTGAAGCCAACACCTGTTTTATTAATCTTTCTCTGGTTGTTTTATCAATTTTTTTCTTTAACTCTTTTGGTCCCACTGCGGAGTAGCATTGCCTAATCGCCGCCGCCACTACCTGTTCCGGATCCTTAGTATAAGAAAGTAATTTGACCTTCATCAACAACCTTTATAATCTACTTTTTCAACTCCATCAACCAGCTCTTCTATATCAAATATTTAGTCTGCGGTTTATGTAAAAAAAAATCAACAAAAGGTTGCTAAATAAACATCAATAATCAATAATAGACCCATGACTCAAATCCTAGAAAAAATTCTTGCCCTGATCCAAGTTAATGGACTATTAGCCATGTTGGGTGGTGGCTTTATCGAGCAAATCATTGTCCCCATCCCCTCCCCAATCATTACTATGGCTGGCGGTGCTCTCTTAATTACTCACGACCAATTTTCTCTCAACACTCTTTGGGAAATATTTACCAAAGTCTCTCTTCCATATTCAATTGGCGCCACCGTCGGCACCTCACTAGTCTTCCTGGTCGCTTATTTTGGTGGTCGTCCACTCATCGATCTTTTTGGAAAATATATTGGTGTTTCCTGGAAATTAATCGAGAAAATCCGCTCTGATTTTAAAAAATCAATTCGAGATGAACTATTTGTTTTAATTTCTTGTTCCATCCCTGTCGTCCCAGTTTCTCTAATTTCCGCTTTTTGTGGAGGTTTCAAATTTTCTCCCCTGAAATTTTACCCCACCATTTTTCTTGCCCTTCTTATTCGCGCCACTCTTCTTGGCTTTATCGGTTTCCAGATGGGTGAAGCCTTTACCGGCCTTGCTCACGGCCTCGACAAAGTTGAATCTATTTTAACAGTCGTCGGCGCCATTCTAATTCTCGGTTTCCTCTTTATAAAGCGAGAAAAATGGCTAAAAAATAATAGCTAAAATCTACAACACTCTTTTTTTATCTTCCCATTTGAATAGTTCCCCCAGCGATCTATTCAAATGAATCCTCTTTATTACCTTTGCCAACAATGGTGCCACCGAAATAACCTCTATTTTTCCAATCTTCTTTTCATCAAGTATTGGCACAGTATCTGTTAGCAATATCTTTGAAGCACAACATTCTTCCAAATTCTTTACCGCTTCACCTGACAACAAGGCATGTGTACCACATATTATTACTTCTCTGGCTCCATTTGCCTTTACTGCCTCCGCCGCATTCGCAATTGACCCACCAGTGTCGATTATGTCATCAATAATCACCGCAATCTTACCTTTAACCTCCCCCACCAAATGCATCACTTCAGATTTATTATGTTCTCGCCTTACCTTGTCAATAATCGCAATTTTTAAGCCCAAGAGATCAGCCAACTTATTGGCTCTTTTCACCCCACCGATATCCGGCGATACAATCACCAAATCTTTTTTTGAATAATGCTTCTTTATGTATTTTGCAAAGAATGGATAGCCCACAAAATGGTCCACCGGAATATCATAAAAACCCTGAATTTGATCAGCATGCAAATCCACCGTCACCAATCGATCCGCCCCAGCCACTGACAATAAGTCAGCAACTAACTTTGCCGTAATTGGTTCTCTCGACTCTGCTTTTCTGTCTTGGCGTGAATAACAAAGCATTGGACAAATTAAATTAATTCGACCCGCTGATGACCTCTTTAAAGCATCTATCAATATTAACAACTCCATTAAATTATCATTTACTTGTCCCGCCAAACTTTGAATCACATAAACATCATCACCTCTAACCTTACTCTTCACCCTAATATATATTTCCCCATTAACAAAACGTTTATCTTCAATTCCAGTCAAAGGAATTTTTAATAACTCAGATACTTTTTTAGCCAAGTCCTGACTCGCACTACCAGCAATTAAATGTAGTTTATTCATACCCCATTCTGAAGCTATCCACCCATTTTGTAAACTGAATCACAACCCATCAAATCTATTTTTTCCCAGCCACCCACCACCCCAAAGACCACCATTTTACCCATTTCAAGTCTCTTCTTTTTAGTAAATACCAAATTATATCCATCAACAAATGGGTACTATATGCCAACATAAACCATTTTCCCCAATCAAAGCGAAAAACTAGCAACAACACTAAGGAGTAAACTTCGATACTGTGAAAAACATAGCATTTCCCTTCTGACTTTTTATATAAAGAAATCCCTGTATTCCAACAATTCTTCATCGTCAAGGGCCTTACTTTCGTAATTCCAAATAGCCCATGATCCACCAAATCAACACCAACCATCCCCATCATTATAGCCGGCCACTGATTCTTTACAATCGCTCCCATTACCGTCCCTGCAACAATATGCCATCCTAAGTTCATCTACTTTAATTCAAAACTCACCGTCATGCTTTTATAGACAGTGCTGCTCCCCGGCTCCAATGGTGCTCCTCCACCAGCTCCAACCATATCCATTCTTGCATAAACAGGATAAGTGTTCGCCGTTCCACCATCATTTACGCTCAAAACCTTACCCAACTTTCTTCCCGAAGCACGGGCAATACTTTCAGCCTTTTCCCTAGCATCCTTCATTGCCACTTCATATAATCCCTTTTCCGCGTCATTCTTTTCGTCCATTCTAAAATTTGGACCATAAATATTTGTTGCTCCACTACTAGACAATAGATCCGTCAACTCAGACGCTCTGTCAATATTTCGAAGAGTAATCTCAATAGAATTGTTTACCCTCCATTGACCCTTTCTCGTTTTTCTCGTCCCACCTTCAAAATAGCTTTCCTCACTTTGGTAAATCGAAATACTTTGTGTCTGGACATCTTCATCATCTATCCCAAAACCCTTTACTGCCGCAATCAAATCATTGACCTTTCTATTTACTTCATCAACAGCCACATCTTTATTGTCATTCACTGCTTCCACTCCTGCTGTAAAAGAGGCCAGCTGATTTTTTTCTACCAAATTTGCTTCTCCTGTCACCGTCACCACCTCTGATGGCTGCAAAGTTATCTTCCCCCAACTAATTTTGCTCCAGGGAACCACCCACACTAACACTAAAACCATTATTACTGTTCCAATTATTTTTTTCATATAAAAATTCTATACCAAAATTTCACCACTATCAACTAATTTTTAGCTAAATTAATATATCTATAGACATCATTATATATATCAAAATATATCAATCACAAATAGGACACTTTTCTCCTGAATACCAACACCCACACTTCCTGCAATAATTTAGACCTTCCGTACTTCCCTTCCTAAAACTAATTCCATCAGATGTTTTAACAATAATTATCCCCACACTGGCAAATTCCCCACTCTGACTGGTACTACTACAACCACCTCCCACCATTTTTTTTACTGTTAACCTACCGTACAGGTATTTTCTAAGCACCTCCCTAACTAAAACAATATCCTTTTTTGTTTCAACCCCAGCTTCTTCACTTCGTCTTTCCACCTCTAATCGAATTGCCACATACATTCTTGTCATCATTTCCCCATCAGTATATATTTTTTCCCCAAAGGCTCTTTCAAATTCTGTTCTCAAACTTCTCGTTACCTTTTCAATTAACCTCATTGAGGTCCCCTTATTTTCTTCAGCCAAGCTCAACATCTCTACCAAATCAGCCATTCTGTAACCCTCTTTGTCCATTTCATCAAACTCTTTTAGACTCTCCGGATCCATATCCACCTTAAATCTCATCCAAGTCAGTTTTTCTCCTTCACCTTTCACCCAGAAATCAACCATGTCATCCGGATAATCTAGTTCTTTATTTTTCGGACTAACCCTCACTACCAAATCCTCACCTTTTCTCAACTCTTTCTCGATCTCCTCTGTTTTATTTTTTTCATACTCACAATTTTCTGCCAAACTTCTCACCGATATTCCAGTATCCCTGTCAACTATTTTGACCCCGTCCCACAAATAATCATGGCTAAATTCACACAAAAATAATTCCGTCAAAGAAGTCGCCATCTCTACCTCCAGCTGTTGTCTTCTTACTATTTCTCCAAACTGCTTTAAATATGCAATTTCTTTAATTGGATCAAAATTAAATCTCTCTACTTCTTCTGTTTTTGGTGCCATCAACAACTTCCGATCCTTGCTCCTCACCAAGCCACCCACCCCAAACACCCCCATTGCCATTATCGTTTGAGGACTTACTCTTCCTTTGTCTATTACTTCAGTATTCATATACTTATTGCTCGTAAGCGCCCCATAAGGGGTTTTAAGGCTCGGGCTTTTACCGTAGCGGCACTGCGAGGGAATTACACCCTACTTCTATATAAAATAATTCTACTTTTCTTCTTCTCTTAAGGCTAATAAATAAATAAAATCAGACAATCTGTTTAAATAAACCAATATTGATTCGTAATTCGAAATTCGTAATTTGTTATTTCGCAAAGCAACGACTTTACGTTCCGCTCTTCTCACTATTGTCCTTACCCAGTTCAATTTCAAAGCTTTCTCCTTCTCAAAAATCACAAATTTACTCTCTATTTTCAACTCTTTTATCAGTTTTCCTATTTCTCTTTCCAACCATTCAATCCTATCTTTAGATAATTTTCCCCCCATTATTAGGTACAAATCATCAGTTATTTTTTTCAAACTCGTAACTCGTAACTCATAGCTAACCAACTGAATTACCGCCTGAAGCTCATCCAAGCTTCCGATCGCCTCTAAAATTTTTCCGCCCTTACTTACTCTTTTTTCAAAATAATCACTTTTTCCATCATCACCTTTTTTAGTGGTAATCATTTTTTAACTACATTTACTATATCCGCAGTAAGCATTTGAACATTTAAAACAACCTTCCTCAGCATAAAGTGGACTCCCACAATCCGGACAGCTCGAAAACTTACTCTCTGAGCTTGCCATCTTCTCCCTAAGCTCAGCTAAAACTTGTTGTTTTACATCCTTTTCTACCGCCGGAACCTTCAATAATTTCTTTTCTTCTTCAAATAAATCCAACTGTTCGCCTTTAGAAATTTCCAATAGTGATTTTCCCACTGCATCAAACATTGACAACACTGTTCCTTCTCCAAAACCCACTCTTTGGCCGCAAGAAATCCCCACCATTTCTTCGGCAATCTCATCCAAATTTGCCCCATATTTTAAAGCCAACGACGCCAATCTTCCCGTTACCTCTGCCGAACCGGCCAAATAGCCACCACTTTTACCCAAGGTTACAAACACCTCAACCGGTCCATCTCCTTCCTCAAAAAATACAGAAGTATAAACTCGTCCCACGTCACAAGCCTTTCGCAACCTTATTCCCCTTGCGGCTTCTGGTGTTCGTTTTTTAATTACTTTGTTTAATGCATCTTCATTATTAGATTTTGTTTGGTTATTGGTGTTTTTAACTTGCTGTATCACTTCCTTCTCCCTACTCCCGCTTCGATAAATTGTTATTCCCTTAGTCCCCAAAGAATAAGCCAGTTTATAAGCATTTCTCACATCCTCGACCTTTGCCTCCCGGGGAAAGTTAATTGTTTTACTCACTGCATTGTCAATATATTTTTGAAAAGCCGCTTGAATCTTTATATGCCATTCAGGATCAATTTCCAGGGCTGTTCTAAAAATTTTCTTTAAACCTTCAGGAATTTTTTCAATTCCTTCTAGTTTTCCTCCATTTTTTACTACCTTGTCCATCAATTCCTCGCTATACATATTTCGTTTTTTAAGCTCCTCGACAAAAATTGGATTCATTATGTACAAAGTCTTTCCCTCAACCGTATTTTTTTGATACCCCAAAGAAAATAGCGGTTCAATCCCCGAAGAAGCATCTGCTATCATCGAAATTGTTCCCGTTGGTGCAATTGTCGTCAAAGCCATATTTCTAGGCCTATAATCACTTCCCGCAAAAACACTATTTTCCCACTCAGGAAAAACCCCTCTCACCTTTGCCAATTCCACCGTTGCTTCCTTTGCCTTTTCCGATACAAATTTCATCACTTTTTCCGCCCATTCAACTCCCTCTTCCGAATCATAACTCACACCAAGTCTAAAAAGCATGTCCGCAAAACCCATCACTCCCAAACCTGTCCTCCTTGTCCTACTTACCATTTCCCTAATCTTCTCAATTGGAAACTCATTTAATTCCACAATATTATCCAAAAAATGAATCGCCTCTTTCGTTACTCTCCCCAATTCTTCCCAGTCCAAATCATTTCCTTTAACAAATTTCACCAAATTAATACTCCCCAGATTACAAGCATCATAAGGTAACAATGGTTGTTCTCCACAGGGATTAGTTGCTTCAATCCTTCCGAGTTTGGGCACCGGGTTTGAGCTAGCCTCGTTCATCCTATCGATGAATACCAATCCAGGATCTCCGTACTGCCACGCCAAACGCGTCACTAAATTAAAAACTTTATAGGCGTTGAGTTTTACTGTCACCTGTCCAGTTCTTGGATTAATTAATTCGTAGCCCTCACCCTCCTCGTTCGCCTTCGCCCAATCGTAAAGTTTTTTAATTTCCAACTCTATTTCTCGAAGCCTAACATCAACATCCCTGTTCGCCTCGGCCAATTTTATTTTTTCTACCACTTCTTCTGGAATTGAGTCATCTTTTACAAAAGCCCTATCAACTTCAATCTGATCCATAAACTTATTCGTTACCGCCAAAGAAATGTTGAAATTGGTCAAAGAATATTCGTCAAGCTTCGCCACCGCAAACCGCAACACATCCGGATGATCAATTGACAGCATTCCCATATTCGCCCCTCGCCGCACCCCTCCTTGCTTCACTTGTGAAGTCACATCGTTGTAAGCCTGTAAAAACGATACTGGCCCTACTGTTGTCCCCCCACTTGTCTTTATATAATCCCCATAAGGCCTCAATCTCGAAAAAGAAAAACCCGTTCCACCACCACTTTTATGAATTTTCGCCATATTCGACATCGTTTCCAATATTGAATCCATCGAATCTTCAATTGGCAACACAAAA
>JAHISL010000107.1 GCA_018818185.1 Patescibacteria group bacterium
CTGAGAGACAAACAATGCGCTAACCTAAAAGGTTAAATAGGAATATCAGTTCAAATCACACTAGTTCAAACCAAGCCGAACCATCCCAATCCAATCCTTTCCGCACCATACCATACCAGATCAAACCGATCCACCCCAAGCCAGACCTAGATGCGGGGAAACCCGCCTTTTTTTTTATTATCTCTATTTCTGTTATTCTACAAACAGCATAAAGGAGAGCATTATGAGAGTGAAAAGAAGAGCGAGAGTCAGAGCGACCGCAAGGCCGGTTTATATGACGGGAAGTGAAATGCGGGAATACTTCGAACTGAAGGAAAAGCTGATCGGGAACAACGCTTTCGTGACCGCCGAAAACACTCACGAATGGTACCGGCTGAACGAGCTCACAAGAAAATATCAGAATGAGCTCTACACCCTTGTAAGAGCTTAATTATCAACCCCGGAGAAATCCGGGGGTTTTTCAAAAACTCCCGGATTGTTATCTATCAAACGACAAAAGGAGCAGGGTATGACAATTACAAAACAGTATTACCGCGGTACGACCGGGAAGTTCAAAACTGGACAGAAAGTAACTCTAAAATCCGGTTATGCCGGTGTCATCGAAGGCGAATATGAAAATGATTTATGGGAAGTCCGGATTGAAAGCGGAATCGTCCTTGCAGGTACGAGTGAAATCAAAGCCGTAGAAGTCGAGGATAATGTATTCAGCCCCGTGATATTCTGCTATACCCGCGCGAATGCGCTTGACGATGGCACACTTCACGACCTTAATGAGTTTATCCCAATCAACGAGTCCGGGTATAAGTATCCCGTCGCATGTACCGCTTCCATTTACGCGCTCATCGATCGCGCGGTAGAACAGTATTCCTATATGGATCACAAAGGGATTACTTGGGATATCCTTCACATGTCCCGGATGTATCCCTTAAAAAAATGGGATACCGGCAGACTTTTCAAGGTAAAAATCGGGAGTACAATCCACACCTTGAAACTCGAAGTCGGACCAGGCGATAACGGGGAACCGGTCATCACCATTATGTTACCAGACGAAGATTAACCCACCTTGCCCCGCTCAGCCGAGCGGGGCTTTTTATTTTATATAAATCTCAAATTCTGTTATCATACAAATATGAAAAAGGAGAGAGTATGAAATCTACGAATATTACAGTAGTATTTATGGATTACAAAAATAATCCCGCGTTTCCCGAAAGGATTGTACAATCCGTATCATCAGTTCAGGAAGCAAAACGTATGGCAGCGGAACATTCCTCTACCATTGTGAATATATCGGTAAACGGGAAAACCCCGAGAGCCTTCTCTACCCTGAAAGTCATGCAGAGTTTAATGAAATAATACTCTTTCAAGGTTCATAATGCCCTGGCACGATGCCGGGGCTTTTCTTTTATCTCCCCGTCGGTTATCTATCAAACAGAACATAGGAGAGTAGAATGAAACACATTCCCACGTTTCATGTACTGGTCTGGAAAAAAGGCGGTAAGGATGGCGAGACTCAATGTAAAATGTTCTGGGATGATAAAGACCGGCGTTCTTTTGTAAAAGAGAATCAGATTGGCGCTCATAACGTCTTTGAATTATCCCCGCTTAGAGCAGTCAAGCATACCGTATTGAGAGCCACGGGAAAATGAATATTAGCCCCGGAGAAATCCTGGGCTTTTCTTTTTTCAATCTGATTATTTGTTATTTATCAAACGAAAGAAGGAGTTCAGTATGAAATCTTTTCAGGCAGTGAAGAATAGTTATGAAATGTCGCGGAGTAGCACCTTATTCAAGGGCACTTTAAATCGCGATTTTCACAACGATATCGTCGAGATTATGAAGGGTAAACGGGTTCGATATATAACCCTGAAGAATTCCTTGATGAATAGCCTCGTCGATCAAAACGCTTTTACCCCAGCGAGATATTTAGTTCTCGGACGGGATATCTCAGGAACAGATTTACTTTTTATCATCTTCGATAATGACTTTACCGGTGATATGGATTACAAAGTCGTTATCTATATGCCGTCCACCGAATTTGATTCGGTCTTTCAGGAGCTCACGGAATACTCTTTCAAAGAAAAGCAGTACCCCGAAATATGGAAACGTATTTCCAAGGTCGATGACTTACTATTTAAACAGAGTATTTTCAAGGTTTTTAATTAAGGTTTTTCAGGGCGGGGAATCATCCCCGCCTTTTCTTATATCTCATGCTTTGTTATTTATCAAACGAAACATAGGAGAGTATATGAAACAGGTAAGATTGTACGCGGGTATGACTTCGGAACAGTATCTGCTGCGCCATCCTGAGTCGTTTATCTGCACGAGAATATGCGATCAGATGGCCGACTATTCCCGTACCCGGTATAACCGGATGAACGGAGTCGAACAGGAAAAGTACATGAAGAGACTTTCGGAAAAGAAGCCGTTTTATTACCTTTACGCTTCACAGACTTCCATGTACCGGCTTACAAAAACAGAGTATCAGTATTTATCCCAGAAATACCCCGATCGCGTTCGGGTAAAGGAATTGGAAGTGTAAAAGTAAGTCATAGCCCCGGAATACCTCCGGGGC
>JAHISL010000075.1 GCA_018818185.1 Patescibacteria group bacterium
TGCGATAGCCCATCTATATACATTATAACCATTGTTGTAACACTTGAAGATCACCCCATTAACACATTTGTTGCCTTCCTCGGAAGGAGAGCAGTTAGACCCTTCTTTTGGTGTAGGATTCGCTACGACTGTTGTCGGACATGTCCCTGCGATAGCCCATCTATATACATTATAACCATTGTTGTAACACTTGAAGATCACCCCATTAACACATTTGTTGCCTTCCTCGGAAGGAGAGCAGTTAGACCCTTCTTTTGGTGTAGGATTCGCTACGACTGTTGTCGGCACTTTTGTTGCAACTGCCTTTGTCGGCACTTTTGTTGCTCCAACTTGCCCAGGAGTACATTCAGAGGGATCGCACGTTTTATCAGAACTTATGGTATATGTTGACTTAGAACAAACGTTATTATTATAAAAATAAGTAGTACACAATGTCGTTTTACCTGTCGGTATTATCGTAACGCTAGAATTCTTAACACATTCACATGTTGAAAATGAACCTGCAGCCTTACAATTTGTTTTAGTATAACCAGTTGGACACTCCTGTCCATTGCCAATTATAATTGGTGCTGTTGTTGGTCCACCACCCCCACCAGCATTTCCACCACCGCCTCCACTCGTCGATGTCGGAGTAGCGGCCGTCGTTTTACACTTTCCACCATTTGCATCTGGAATACAGCCATTGGCACAATCAATCTGATTTATATATGAACAATATGAACCACTGTCGTTATTTGCCGCTTTATTTCTATTATCTTGATTATCTTGCACCAGCTTCGTCGCCGCCGGTACCGCGATTGCCATCAATAGCAACACAATCATTAAGGGGATTTGAGCCAAACCGGATCTTTTCATTTATTTTTGTTAAAAATCATTTATTAATATCTTAATTACCAGTTTTACACGTTTAAAACTTCGGGTCAATATATCAAACGATTCTTCCTTCCCCAAATTTCTGAATTTTTACTGAAAAATATGTCCCAGCTCCCTTATCAACAACTTCCCCATCAATCCACAACTTCTCAAAACTATCTTAAAATCACCCCACAAGCTCTTATTTTTTACATAACCCAAATCACTCTCCATCCAATCTTCAAATTTCATTTTATGATAACCACTCAATATCCACGGCGACACTATCCCTGGCCTCACCTCTTCCCTTTTCATATATTTTTTCCCTATCTTTCTTTCTTCTTCAACCGGCAATGGTCTTGGTCCCACTAGTACCATCTCCCCTTTTATCATATTTATAAATTGTGGCATCTCATCCAAACCACTATGAAACAGAAATTTTCCTACCCTCGTCAACCTCGGATCGTTCCGAATCTTAAATACTGGCCCATCTGCCTCATTCAGTTGTCGATATGCTTTTTTCAACAGTTCTGCATCCCGCCTCATCGTCCTGAATTTAATTATATTAAAAATCTTTCCCCTAAAACCCACCCTTTTTTGACAAAAAAATATCGGCCAGCCTGAAAATATCCACACCAACAAAGCAATCACCACCATCAGCGGCAAAGAGACCAACAACAAAAATAAACCCAAAAATCTATTTAACATATATATCCTTATATCCTTATCATATAATCTTATCAATGGTCTTTCGAATCTTATTTTCGTTTTATATTTTAATTTTACCTATCTTTGGCAAAGCCATTGATTACCGAGAATCTCTTCTCCTTTTTGGTGGAACTATTATTTTTCTCTTTTTATACCTCTTTTCCTACCCACCCAAACGTCAGCTCAACAAAAAATTTATCGTCTTCGAAATAGCCCTCATCTTTTTAAGTCTTCTTTCTACCATCTTTTCCAAAAATATCGGCTACTCGTATTACGGTTTTTTCCAATTCATTTTTTCCCTTGTTCTGCTCAACCTCTCTCTTCTTTATCTAAACCACAAGAAAATATCTTTATACATTATATATTTCTCTCTATTTTATTCCCTAATCTTCCTCCTAAATAAAATTGGCCTGATCCCCATCGCTCCTCAACCCTATCTTGATAACTTCATCCTCCAGGTCTGGGGCCACAGCTTTCTTGCCGATTTTCTCGTTTTTCCTATCGTTATTCTTACCCACTTTCTTCTCAGCAAAAATCACGACCAGAAATCAAAATTTCGATACTATATATATCTGATTATTTTAGTTCCCTCCCTTTTTCTTAGCAATTCACGTTCTGGCATCGTTGCCACCACTATCGGAATTGCCTATTTATTTTCCGCAAAAATACCGCATAAGTTTCGTCTTTCCGCCATTCTTTCTCTTTCCCTCATTAGTCTCTTCGCTTGTTTCCAAATTTTCTACCAAAACCCAACTCAAAAGAGTCTCGACGGCAGTCGTTTAGAGTTTTGGCGTGAAGCCACCATTGGCTTTATAAAATCTCCTGTCTTGGGCAATGGTCCATCCAATTTCTTTTATCTCAATAAAAAATACCAAAATTTTTTGCAAATCAGTGCCAACTATGCCCACAATTCTCTTTTAGAATATCTCTGTCTTAACGGCCTACCCTTCACTCTAATCTTTTTTTTCTCTCTCATCACTTCACTAATTTTTCAATTTCGTCATCACCACCGCTTAAATTTTGCTCTCGGCATCGCCGCCATCACCTCTTCCTTTCTTGAACCATCATGGAACACCCTCGGCATCTTTTGCCTTTCTCTTTACTATATTTTCAGACAAAACCCACTTATTATTAGTCCCTTGCCAACGAAATCACAATCAAAATTAAACCGATCTTTCCATCTAATAATTTTAATTCTCCTTTCACTATTTTTTTTAAGCAAAACATCTTCAGATTATCTTTTTGTAACTGAAAAACCTCTTCAAAGTCTCTATGCCGATCCCTTCAACCGTAATGCTCGCGAAAAACTCTTGCCCCAGTACATGAACTCTACCCTCGCTTTGTACAAAAATGACCATGGAATATACCAGCAATTAATCAAAGAAATTTCTCTACCTCAAAGCGAAAACTTTTATCTAACCTATCTTTCCCTTAACCCTCGCGAAAATTTCAACGAATATCAGAAACTGACCCACTACTATCTCCAGCAACAAAAAATTGATGATTATATTACTATCACCACCAATTTTTTAAACCAATCCATTTCCGATACTCCACCCTCTCAAGTTTTGAATCTAATCTACCAAAACGCCGTCAAACAGTTCTCCATAAACAAAAAGCAATCTATTACCCTTTTTGAATTGTTAGTTAAACATTACCCCAAAGAAGGTCATTTTCAAATCGATCTTGCCAACGCTTATTGGCACAACGACCAGAAAGATATGGCTTTTCAATCGCTTGAAACTTGTCTCGAAAATCTTCTAGCCCATGATCATTGCCAAGAGTACATAAACAGCCACCAAAACAATCAAAACTTCTCTTTCCCTGGTCAACCAGATTTTATAGAATATGTTAATCAACAATTCCCTATCAATTAGTTGACAATCTATTAAAAATAGATATCATTTAATTATGAAAACATCTTGGATTAAACCCACCATCAAAGTTAAAACCCTAAAGCTTCGCACACTGCTCGGAGAAAACGGTTGGCTAAACAACAAAAGAGATGTTCTTGCTGTACAAATCTCTTACAACTAGCTCACTCTCAAAACCTCAAACCCAACCAACTCTTTAAGACATTCCTTTATTTGAACCACCATCTCTTCTCCCCCGCTGCCACTCTCATATTTTGAAAATATCTTTTTTACAACATCCTCTTCTGTTATTGGTCTCTCCAAGTATCTCCAGATATCTCCAGCTGTTTCATTTAAAACAAAATACTTTCCTTGTTTGGGATCTAAAACCGTTATTTTCCCATCAATTTCCTCCCAAACCGTTCCTTCTTTGATCTGATATTTCATATATTTAATTCTCTAATAATATCATTCAATTCACTCTCTTTCTGACAATCAAGCATATACACATTATCACTCAATAATTTTGCAAATTTCATTATGCTTAAAGCATTGCTTTTAGTATTTAGTAAACTCTTTGACTGTTCCAACAAAAATTGAAATGCCTCAACTTTAGATATTTTTACTAAACTAAGTTTTTTATTTTTCTTAATTGTTATTATTTTCCCTATTTCATACGACTTTGACACCAATAAATTACTATCCAATTTAATACTAAACAAAACAGGACTCGCTATTACTTTATTACCTTTAGATTCAATCACTACATCATCCTCAGCTATTGGTCTATATTTCACCATTAATTTTTTCAAAATCGTTGTCTTCCCGCTTCCCGATTCCCCCATAATTAACAAGGCCTTATTATTCACCACCACTCCGCTAGCATGCATTATCACCTTCTCACTCTTCAAAATAAAATTTCCTACCTCTTCCTTAATTAAAACTAATAAATATCCTGGATTCAATAAATTATCAAAATATATTTTTCCATTTTTTGTTTCTGGCAATTTTATTGATTTCTTTGGTACAGTCTCTTTAATTGATTTTGCCCCTTTGGTTTTTACGCCTTCTAAAAAAATTGTTATTGACACTTTTGCCTTCTTCACCAAAAATGGCTTTCCCCATTCTTCTTCAAAAAAAATTTTCCACTCGTCAAATAAATACAGATTATTTGGACAATTTACCTTTACTCCAATTCCAGCAATTTTGAGATAATAAACCATAATCAATTATAATCTACCATGTCATCTATTTCCCTAATTGTCTCATCATTAAAAAAAGGTCATAAAACCACCTTTATTTCCCAGGGCAATAGTATGTTTCCCCTGATCCCCAACAACACCAAAACCATCATCACTCCAAAAAAATTTTCTGAAATAAAAACTTATGACATCGTTGCAATTAAGTCTCAAAATAAAATTATTGTCCACCAATGTCTTTTTAAAAATTCCCAATACCTTGTTTGTCAGGGGGTAAACAACCACTTTGTTGACCCCCCAGCCTTACCAAGTCAAATTTTAGGTACCATCGATATTGGCAATTATTGGAAAATAATTAACCTTAACTATGATTACGAACTTCAAAAAATCCATCAACTAACTCCCAATGTACCCATTTTAGTTCTTAAGGGCGCTACCTGGCAAAAAAAATTCTATGGCTATTATCTCAACAAATCTGTTTCTGATATCGATATCTTAATCAAAAAATCGAGTTTTTCAAATCTTAAAAAAACATTAGAAAAACTCGACTACCACCAACTACCTTCATCTACCCCATCAAACGAAATCTCCTTTGTTAAAAAA
>JAHISL010000111.1 GCA_018818185.1 Patescibacteria group bacterium
CTTGAAGGCCCCGCTGTGCTTGCGACGCGATTCGCTCATGTCCCGCTCCTTCCAAATTCAGTCGATTCTAGAGCGGAACTCTCGCTTAGCAACCTGTCCAGTTTTTGGGGTCCACCTCACTCCATCTCCTTCACCGGGACCAAAGAGTCATGATAGTTGGCAGCGAGGGCTTCAGCTCGCTGCTGGACGTTTCCAAAAGTCGTCATGCCTTTCATGGGAAAAGGTCCTTTCCTTGGCCACGGACGCAGGCACGGAAATCCGTGACTCCGCATCACGTAGCCAGTTTTTTTGGGGGGTGTGAAATATCCGCTAGGCTTTTGACCCACACGGAATCGTCGTTTTGGACGGTTAAAAACGTTTTGCCCAATCGGGATCGGCTTTGCTAGCGGGGAATTTTACGGAGAATCCGTTCTTAGCCTGACCACCGTCGAAAGCTCCACGGAGGCCTAGACGATCGGGAGAAACAACGTAAAAACGTCGTAAAACGTTTTTTGCTAGGCAGCGACTGGGTTGAAATGGGCCAAGGGAAATGATTTTTGGAGGATGAGGGCACACGGATTATAAGGACTTTTTACGGAAATCAGTCGGACTCTGTCTCTGTTTACGCTGCTTCCCTTGCGTTGCGTCGATCCCTTATGAGCTTGATGGCCATGCCCAGCCGGAAAATTACCACCACCAGATGGTCAAGCTGTGGGCTCCTGGGATTGGTCTCGTACAGCTGGTAAAGCCTCTTGCGATAGTCGCTCTGCACCCTGATCAGATAGGCCTCAACCGCCTCCGGCCTATGTCGCTGGATCAACCTTTCCACCTGCACGATCGGTCGGGGCAGTCCCTGTTTGTAAATGGTCAGGCATTGCTGCAGGGCCGCAATATCCTCCTGGTTCATGGCAGCTCCCCCCGCATCCATTGCCCGCATGCATCCTGGTAAACGCAGCCAGAGCAACGCCAGGAGCCCGTATTGGCAGGTAGGTAGACGCGCCCTTGGAAATCCCCTCCCATGCAGCCAGGACGCGTCTCAGGGCCCCCTGCTCCTCTTCCTGGGATCGGACGGTGTAATACTGCTCGAACTTGGGCGTCTTGGTCTTTATCAAGCAATCGAGGCGCAGAAGTATCTCCCTCTCTGCGAAGCCATTGCCCTTGGCCGCTGCTTGATAGACCGTCATTTGAAAATTCTGGTCTACCTGGGCGGTGCTGTAACTCTTGGCGCTGGTTTTATGATCCACGATGGTGATGACGCCAGATGAATCCTCGATCACCAGGTCGTAGATACCTATCAAGGGGACCGGTAGGCCTTCCAGGTCCATACTGAAGGGCTCTTCTACCGCCAGTACCTCGCAATTCTCCACGGGTACCTGTGCCGCGAATACGGCTAGCATCTCCTTGCCCTGAGCCATGTAGCTGCGATAGTCGGTGCCTTCCTTGTAGCGGATGAAGTCTTTTTCAGCGGCCCTTTCGCTCCAGTGCTTTTCAAAGGACTCCTTCAGATGCTCTCCGCTAAGCCTGACTCCTTGGGCCAGGGACCGGTAGTACTCCGCCAAAACCTCGTGAACGGCAGAGCCAAAGACCAAAACGTCGGGCGTGAACTCGGGTACCAGACCGTCCACCTTGCCGAAACGATAGGCCAGTCCGCATTCGAGATACCCGGCCACACTTGAAGCCGATAGGTGAGGTGCTTTACGTAATTCCCCTATGTCCAAGGGATGCTCCTTTCTCCTGAATGGTGGAGTTGTGGGTTTAAGCGGCCTGTTGTAGACGGCGGATAAAGGCGCTGGCGTCGGCGGAGCTAAGGGCCTCCACTTTAACTTTGTGGATTTCCATGCTCAGTTGCTCCAGCTCCTCCGGGCTCATTTTGCGCCGTTGGGCCAGGTTGATGATGGCGCGGTGTTGGGCCTCTGAGAGCTTCTGAGCTGGCCTAGCAGGCTGTTGAAAAAGTCCCTGATGTTGACTGGTTCATATTAAAATCGGTTCAAGCGAGGAGGGCCTGATGCGCGGAGCCGATCAGAAACAGGGAAGCATGCTGTGTTTGTTATCACCGGAGCAGCGGGTACCCCA
>JAHISL010000012.1 GCA_018818185.1 Patescibacteria group bacterium
AACAGAGATAAATACAAATTTATTTTTCATTATATTTGATTTTACCCCAGCTCTTTAAAAGACAAAGAAGAAGATTTCTGTTATAAATCATTAATGAAGCGATTTGGATGGGTTTTGTTTGTTGTGGCAGTTGTATTATTGGCAGTCTCATATTTTATTTCTTCTAGAAATATCGGTATATCTGATGAAGAGCTTACAGATTATTCAACTGCTGTGATGATGAGTCATGATGAGTTGCAGACGCCTGGATTAATGTTCTTTGGAAAGATGGTCCCGATTGTAAATTCACCATACCAAGGTTCATTAAAGAGTTGGTTGGTGGCGCCAATTTTAAGAATCTTTGGAACGTCGGTTTATGTAAATCGTTTTTTAAATACTGTTCTAGCGCTTATATACCTGTTGGCAATGTATTGGGTTTTGAAGTTGTTGGTGGGTGAAAGTTGGGCTCCATTGGTTTTTTTAATACCGTTGCTGGATACAAAGTTTTTATTGTATGCACCTTTTGATTATGGTCCATTTTTGGGACAATTGATTTTTATTTCTCTTTCAATTGGAGGAATATTGAGATACATCAAGTATAAAAAAATTAAGTGGTGGTATTTTAGTAACTTGATGATTGGGGCGATACTGGCACAAAAACTAACATCTTTTCCGGCTTTTTTATCGTTGTTTTTGATAAACAACACTCTTTATATATGGCGAAAACGGCAATCTTTGATAAGTTTGAGAACTTTTGGAGAAATACTAATAAGTATTTGTTGTTTTTCAATCTTTTTATGGCCAAGTATTTATTATTTTTTGACGTATGGATTTACTGATTTTTTGGTTAATTCGGCAAGCTCAGAGGTGATAACATTTTGGTCATACTGGCCCAAAATTTGGGTAGTTTTAGTCTCCTTTTTTAAAGGATTTGATGGTGTGTTTTGGGTAAAGGGGTGCACCATAATTAAGGATATTAAACCAGTGTTGGTATTTTTCCCAATATTTTCTGTGCTGTTAGTTTTTTGGGAGATTGGGAAATGTTTTTCCAAAAAGAATGTTTATTTTTTGTTTTCATTGTTTTCTTTTTTGTTTACGGTTTTAATATTTACCTTTGTCAGAGGCCTAACAAGATCTCATCATTTTTTTATTTTGCAACCATTTTGGATGCTGACGGTGTTTGTGTCTTTAGTCGATTTTATAAAGTGTTATAAAAATTTTTGGCAAAGATGGTTGGTGCTATTGGTTGTTGTTTTTGGAATGCTGGCCAATGACATGGTGATGTTGCGATATTTTGGTAGATATAAAGGAGCCGTTTTATCTTCGGTGGCAATATATGACTTGAACGATAGATTGCTGTCTCTGAATGCACAAAAAGTATACGCTTTGAATTTTTCGTTATCGGCGCCGATATATTATTTGTCTGGTGGAAAAGTAAAGACGGTTAATCTTGCTTGGAACGGATTAAATAGTGATGAGTTGTCTCAATTACTTGATGAAGTTAGAAATAATAATGACACTTATTTGGTTGCGAGAAGGAGTAACAACTACTATTGGTCGCAAGAGTGGATTGACTGGTTGAACAGAGATTTGGTGCTTGCTGATTTAATTGATCATCCGGAGAAATACGGAGTTAAAATTTCTACGATGATGGATAGTCGTGGAACTAGCTTTTATCTTATTAAGTAGATAGAATTGCTTTATGAATAAGATATCGAAATTATCTGTAGTTGTGCCAGTCTACAACGAAGAGAAAACAATAGGTAAGATAATTGATAAGCTGTATGAGGTAGATTTTGGAAAAGTAAAACTTGAAGTAATAACTGTTAATGATGGATCGAAAGATAATACCCTTAATGTTTTGAAGGATTTGAAAAGGAAATATCCGATCAAAATTATTAGCTATTCGAAAAATAAAGGTAAGAGTTGTGCTCTTAGAGCTGGTTTTAAAAAAGTTACGGGCGATGTGGTAACGGTCCAAGATGGGGATTTGGAATATAGTCCAAATGATTTTGTGAAGATGTTGAAGAAAATGTCTGAGCCGGGAGTAACGGTTGTTTATGGTTCACGACGCTTGAACAAGGGAAATATCCAATACTCTGGTTTGAGTTTTTACGCTGGAGGCTTATTGTTGACTTATATGTCCAATATTTTATATGGTGGAAACATTACGGATGAACCGACTTGTTATAAGATGTTTGAAAGTAAGTTACTTAAAAGTGTAAAGCTTAAATCTAAGAGATTTGAATTTTGTCCTGAGGTAACGGCTAAAGTATTAAAAAAAGGTGTAAAAATACATGAAGTTCCCATTTCTTATAATCCTCGAAAAGTATCGCAGGGTAAGAAAATAAATATGGGTGATTTTCTGGAGGCGGTATGGGTTTTAGTTAAGTATCGTTTTGTTGACTGAAATGGATACAAAAAATTTTAATATTATCGATAAGATTATTGCGAATATGAGATTGGGAAAAGTGGTTAGATACGTTAAGGAGGGTGATACAATTTTAGATTTTGGTTG
>JAHISL010000076.1 GCA_018818185.1 Patescibacteria group bacterium
AAACCGTACAAATTCAGCAACGTGTGTCGTAGTAACGGAGCACGAAAATATATTTTTTCGTATTCTGTAACTCCGAAAACACCTCGGAGTTATTTTTTTAGTATAAAATTAAACCATGAGAACCTTAATCAAAGAAACATTATCAGCAGTTGGCCAAGAAGTTACTATTCAAGGCTGGGTAAATTCTATTCGTAGCTACGGTAAATTAGTTTTTGCCGACATTCGAGATCGCACTGGCGTCATCCAAGTCGTTGGTGACAAAAAACTAGAAAGCATCAGAATTGAATCCGTTGTCGAGATAACTGGCAAAATTCGTTCTCGTGATGAAAAATATTTCAACGACAAAATAATAACCGGTAAAATCGAAATGGAAGTTACGGGACATAAAATATTGGAACAAGCCCAAGAGTTACCCTTCGACATTCATCAACCAGATCTAAATCTTTCCCTACCAGTTTTGCTCGATAATCGGGCCTTATCTCTTCGCCACCAAAAAGTAAGGGATATTTTTGCCGTCCAGGCAACTATCATGAAGGCCTTTCGTGATCATCTTAATAGTCACTATTTCACCGAAATTTCAGTTCCTACTATAGTTGCTGGCTCCACCGAAGGTGGTTCTGAAGTTTTCCCCGTCGATTATTTTGGTTACAGAGCTTTTTTAGCCCAAAGTCCTCAACTATATAAACAGGTTATGGTTTCCATTTTCGAAAGGGTTTTTACTATTGCCCATGCCTACCGAGCTGAGCCCTCAGTTACCACTCGTCATCTTACCGAGTACGTTGGTTTAGATTGTGAAATGGGTTTCATTCAAGACTGGAAAGATATTATTAAAATGGCCGATTCTACCGTCAAAGCTATTTTTAAAGCCGTCTCTGAAAAACATCAAGATGTGTTGGATGAGTACGGTGTCACCATCCCCCAAACTTGCGACGATACTCCCTGTATTAAATTAAGCGAGGCTCTTCAAATTATCTACGAGCGTACCGGTCGTGATGTCAGAAAGGAACTTGATATGGATCCAGAAGGGGAGCGCGAAATTTGTCGTTGGGCTCTGGAAAAACATAAAAGCGAACTAGTGTTTATCACCCATTTTTACACCAAAAAACGAGCCTGGTACTCCTTTGCTGATCCCAAAAATCCTCAAGAAACCTTAACCCTAGATTTAATTGGTCGAGGTGTTGAATGGATCAGTGGCGGTCAACGCATCAGCAACTATGATGAGCTTCAGAAAAAGTTAATTTCCGTGGGTCAAGATCCAGCTGATTTTGAACTCCCTTATGGCCAATCATTTAAATATGGCATGCCCGCCGAAGGCGGTTTTGCTATTGGTCTTGAGCGTATCACTCAAAATATTCTAGGTTTAGATAACATTCGCCAAGCTTCACTTTTCCCCAGAGATATGGAAAGAATTGACCAACGACTTTCAGTGGTTGGTAAAGCTCTTGACACTCAAAAAGTTGACCTAACCACCCGTCTTGTTTCTTTTTTAAAGGAAAAACAAGTTGATTTTAAAGAAATAAAACACATTGCCACTGCCAGCTCTCTTGAATCAGCTCAGGCCAGGGGCACCACTCTTGAACAAGGTGCCAAAGCTTTATTAATGATGGCCGATTCCAATCCTGTTTTGGTGGTACTTTCCGCCGCCAAGAAACTTGACAATAGCGCCTTCAAAAAACAGTTTTCATTTAAAGACCTAAAAATGGCCACTGCCGATGAGGTTCTAAAAATTTCCGGAGCTGAAATTGGTGGTGTTCCTCCCTTTGGCAACCTCTTCAACGTTCCTGTCTACGTTGACGAATCATTTTTAGATGAAAAAGAAATTGCTTTTAACGCCGGTTCCAAAGAAAAATCCATTATAATGAAATCTAGTGATTTCCAAAAACTCGTCAACCCTCAAAAAGGTAAGTATGCTGTTTAAGTTTTTTCGTTCACCATACTTTTTCTATGGATTAGCTATAGGTCTTGGGGTGGCGCTTCTATATTTACCCAGCTTTCTTCGCACCTTACCCCAAGAGAAGATCCTTTCTTTTCAACACCCTCTTCAAGCTTCGGTAAAAACCAGTAATAAGCCCTATCTTTCCACAAATTATTATATTCTCATAGACAGCGCTACCAACAAGATACTCGTTTCCAGTAACGAAAATTCTCGAGTTTATCCTGCCTCCACTACCAAATTAGCTACGGTTCTTACCGCCCTAAATATTTATCCTCTTGCCGAGATTATTACTACCAAAGCTTATCCCGACGGCAAGGTAATGGAGCTTCAAGACAACGAAAAAGTTTCCGTAAAAACTCTAGTTTCTGCCCTTTTAATTTATTCTGCCAATGACGCTGCCTATAACCTAGCTTCCAGCTATCCTCAAGGAATCCCTGGTTTTGTCGGTCAAATGAACGCCTTAGTTGACAAGTACGGTCTCAAAAATACTCACTTTATGAATTACGATGGTCTTCACGATCCCAATCATTATTCAACTCCCTACGACCTGGCTCAAATCGGCCGTCTAGCTTCACAAAACCCCACAGTGTTGGAAATTGTCAAAACAAAATCAGCCACCCTATCTGATATCACTGGAAAAATTACCCACTATGTCACCACTACTAACGAGCTACTAGGAGTTGTACCTGAAATTGAAGGTCTAAAAACTGGTTGGACCCCTGAGGCCAGTGGCTGTTTTATCGGCTTAATTAATCTCAACGGCCATTATCTTATTTCTGTCGTTGCTCAAAGTGAAGATCGTTTTACCGACACCAAACTACTTCTCGACTGGGCCAAGAAAAATGTTATTTGGCGTACTTATCAGTAATTGCTCTAACATAAGCCACAAAACCACCATCTCCCTCAAAAACATACACCGGCTGTAAAAATTGAGTTAAATTAACTGGTTCAAAATAAGCCAGATAAATTTTTCTGATTACTACCGAATCTTTTGCAATATCACTTGCTGGCCAATAGTCACCACTTTTCAAATCACTAAAGGCTTCTTCGCTTGTTTTGATTGGGTAGGTCGAAGCTGATGCCGCCGATGTATCTACATCAACATGCTTATAATTT
>JAHISL010000013.1 GCA_018818185.1 Patescibacteria group bacterium
AAAAAATATTTTTATTTGCCATTGTTGTAATTATATATATTTATTGACATGGTTTAGCAAGTAAAGCACTATCAATATTTTTAATATTATCAATTCGGCAATATCCAGGCGGTACTTGATCCCAAAATGAAATAAGGAGAGGTTTGTTAGTTTCAAAATATTCATTTAGTGTGTTTCTGTAGTTAGGGTAAATAGTGTTTGATGTAGGCCAATATACATACATTTGCTGAATATTAGTTATTCTTGGATCGAATGTTAAATATAAGGCGTTTATACCATTGGTGACAAGGTTTCCTTGAGGATTATCTATATAGTACTGGCTTATTTCTTGTGACATGTACTGATAAAATTGAGCATCTTCAATTGGTAGTTTTATGTTTTTTAGGACTGAAGGTTCTTCAATATATTGATATGGAGTGTTTATCTTTATCTTGGCTTCTTTTAGGCGGTAAGAAATATCAGGAAGAAAGCAGATAATTATAATAACGATTGAAAATAGTTTTGCTAACTTTTCAGGTAATTTGATATCTGAAAATAAAAACTTTCGAATAAATTGATATACAAAAAGAGAAAATAATGGAATCATAGGAGTGGCTGCCCAATACATATGTCTAATACAAGTAACTGGATAATATTGTGTCCATGAGGCAAGACCAATTAAAATAAGAATTAGAAGCTTTTTATTTTTGTGATTTGAAATCCAGAGAATAAGTGTGGAGACAGGGATGAGTGTCCAGACAGAAATAGGACTTTTTGAAGGATAAAAAAAACTATTAATTATTTTTAATATATTGAAACTGTTGCTGGTATCTTTTGCCCAGACAAAGGCAAGCAGGATCGATTGTTTCCACCAATCTAATAGAGTGTGGTTTGAAATAAAATAAAGTAAAAAGGAAATAAAAACAAAAAAATTTATTAATAAAAAATGTGATAAAAATTTATCAAATAACTTATATTTAATTTGTTTGGTGATCAATAGATATCCAAAATATGCACAAACTGCTAAAAATGAAAAAACACCAACTGGCTGGCGAATCCAAAATATTAATGCGGTGGAAATACTTGCAAGTATAAAATATCTAAATTTATTTTTTTCGAAATATAAAATAAAAAGGTAGCAGGCTAGCAATTGAAAAAACATAGCGTATACCGAAGACCAGGGTAAAAATGTCATTGAATAATATGGAGCCATTAAAAGCCAGATAATAAGAGATACGAATAAAATTGTCTTGGGTAAAAATTTTATGAAGATAAAATACAGAAGAAGAGAAATCAATGAATAGAAAAAGACTGTAAGTAGTTTAATGGTGATTAAATAGGGTCCAAATATTTTAATTGCAAAAGCTTGGATGTAGGTTGTTAGGGCACCATATTGGGTAAAGGTGTCTCTAAATAGAACGCTGCCACGACTAACGTCTAAGGCGGGTTTAAATAGGATGCCGTCGTGATGTGGGTCTGCTCCAATGGTTGAAAAATACCCTGAAATAATAAAAGTGGCTAGGAAAATAAATATGGGAGTAAAAATGTCAAAAAATGTATTCAATTTTGAATTACTTTCAAGTTTCTTTAGCAATTGATATTTCTTTAAAAGGTGAAGTGGGTTGTAGATTATTAGTAAATACAAAAATATTGGGAGGGCACTTTTTGTAGCAATGCTAATTTTGTCAACTTTGGAAAGATAGCTCAAATAGATTTTGATTTTATTTATCAGAAATGATGGTATTAATTTTGGGTTTTGAACAAGAAGTGATTTTGGGTAAGAATACTTGGCAATAAATTGATTTGTTTTTGAGTGAAGAGAGATTGAATCGGTTGGTGTTCCTGAAATTGACTCAATCTCTATTTGATATTCCTTGTTTTTTGAGTCGACAATGGTTGGAAAACCAAATGTAAAATAGTAATCGGGGTTGAATTGATCGCTATTGTATTTGTTCTGGTAATACCATTCGTCAGAGTTGCTTTGCCTGATTCGAAACCAAACCCAATCGGTATTTATCTTTTGATGATTGTCAAAGTAAAGGGCAATGGTGCCCAGATTATTGTATTTTGCGGTAAAGTTTAGAATGATTTTATCTTTTTTTAAAAGCCTTTGAAATGATTGTGGTGGAGAATATGATGATTTCTGTACTAGAACAGTAGCTTGCCGATCATCTTCAATTTGAGAGCGGTATTTGATTGTGGAGTAAGTCTGGAGAAAAAAAATTACCAATGACAAAAAAATAACAGAGATAAATACAAATTTATTTTTCATTATATTTGATTTTACCCCAGCTCTTTAAAAGACAAAGAAGAAGATTTCTGTTATAAATCATTAATGAAGCGATTTGGATGGGTTTTGTTTGTTGTGGCAGTTGTATTATTG
>JAHISL010000077.1 GCA_018818185.1 Patescibacteria group bacterium
GGTTTTGGAATGAAAATATTGGCAGTAGAAAAGTATCCGGATGAAAAGGTAGTAAAGAGGTGCAAGGTTAAGCTGGTTGATTTGGAGACTTTATTGAAAGAGTCGGATGTGGTGACTTTACATGTGCCAGCAATAAAGGAAACTTATCATATGATTAATCGAAATAATATCAAACTGATGAAAGAGGGGGCAATTTTGATTAATACTTCACGGGGAGCGGTGGTGGAAACTTCGGCAATGCTTTGGGCTTTAAACAAGAAGATACTGAGAGGAGTGGGTTTGGATGTGGTGGAAGAAGAGGATAAGGTGGAGAGTTTGTCGATGGTGATGAGTAAAAGGCCAACGAAGGATGATTTGCAAGATGTTTTGAGCTATCACATGCTTCGAGACAGAGATGATGTGGTGTTTACACCTCACAATGCTTTTAATACGGAAGAGGCGATTGGAAGAATAATTAAAACGACGATTGAAAATATAAAAGTATTTGTTAAGACAAATGGAATCAAAACAAATTAATAGAAGAGGATTTTTAAAGTTAATGGCAGCGAGTGGGGCAGCTCTTGCGTTAAGTAGTTGTAATAAGAAAATTTCTGAAAAGATAGTGGAGGCAACAGAGACTCCTGTTTTGGCAACTGAAATTCCGCCTTTTATTCCACATTACGAAAGAGTTAATAAAAAAGGTCTTGAGCTGCCGGAGGATGTGATAAGTCCAGAGGATTTATGGACGTCATACCACACTAGAATTTGGCAAGCAGGTGATGATCGGATTTATTTACGGCCAGGAATCAAAGAAATGAAAATTTTTCAAGATCTAAGAGAGGGAAAGATTGATTTATTAGATATTGTGGTATTAGAGAGTGAAAATAGATTAACGGAAGAACAAAAAAAATATCTAGGGAAGGGTTTTCAAAAAATATTTGACCAAGAAATCGAAGAAAAGAGTAATTTTTTTTCTGGAAAGATAATTTCTTTTTTTGACTATGAGTCAAGATCGAATAGGGTGGTAATTGTGACCAGGCAATATGGTGAAGATGAGTGTGAAATGGCGACAGTAAGCTACCCTGATCCGGTAAATGAAAGAGTAGCGACATGGCCAACAATTATGATGACCTTGAGACATGAATTACAACACTGGGAAAGTCCCAATAGTGGTCCGGGAGTGGAAGAATTCACTGGATTTGATAGTTATGAAAAAATGAAAAATGCTCATGATTTGTATCAGAAGGGAGATGATTCGGGATATTTTGTGGTGTGGGAGACGGAAAATAATGTGGTAGTGGCTTAATCAGGTATAATGATAATAATTTATAAGTTAAGAATAATTTATATATGAAAGCAGTCATAATGTGTGGTGGGGTGGGGACAAAGATGTGGCCAGAGAGCCGCTTAAGTTCACCAAAACAGTTTTTGCCCCTGATAGGTGGTAAATCACTATTTGAATTGAATTGGGAGGCGCTGAGATTGAAATTTGAGGCCTCGGAGATATTTTTGCAGACGAATGCGGATCAGGCGGAGATGGCGAAGAAGCTAGTGCCAGAAATTTTGCCAGAAAATGTGTTTGTGGAGCCAGAAATGAGAAATCAGGGGCCAGCAACAGGATTTGCAGCCGCATCGCTATTAAAAAGAGGTTTTGGAGATGAAGCCTTTATGTTGATTCAGGCGGATGTTTTAAGAAAACCAGAAGAGATATTTATGAAAATGATGGAAGTTTCGGGAGAACTGGCAGAGACTTCTAATAAATATATTACTGGTGGAATTGCACCAAAGAGTATTGTGAGGGGGGTTGATTATTTGGTTAAGGGAGAACTGGAAAGAGATGAGAACGGGGTGAAGGTTTACCGAGTGGCTGATTATATTGATAGGAGTGAAGAAGAAAAAATTAAACAATATCTGGGTTCTGATAAATTGTTGATTCACGCTAACCATACGACGATGACACCAAATAATTTATTGGAGATGTATAAGAAGTATAGACTGGATTGGTACGAGCCTTTGATGGCGATTGTTGGTGGGGGAGAGATTGTTTCGGAATATGCAAAAATGCCAAAGGGAGCAATTGAAGAGATAACTAAGCAGGTTTATATCAACGGAGATGCCTTGGTGGTTGAGTTGCCGTTTGAGTGGATTGATTTTGGAACTTGGGAAAGTGTAGCCAGGTATTTGGTAGAGAAAAATATGTATGCTTTGGATAGTAATGTGATGCAAATAGATAGTGATAATAATTTTGTTAGAGCAAAAAAAATGGTGGCATTAATTGGAGTCAATGACATGGTGGTGATTGACAAAGATGATGCCTTGTTGATTTGCAAAAAGGAATTGACGGGAAAGGTGGGGGAGATAGTGAATAAACTTAAAGAGGGGGATGAGACTAATTTATTATAGCTTATAAAAAAAGATAGGAATTGATTTGGTGGAGAAAGGTTTTAGAATGGTAGGATGAAATATATTTTTGTTGTTGGTGGAGTGGTGAGTGGTTTAGGAAAGGGGGTGGTTTCGGCATCGATTGGTTTACTTTTGAAATCCTCTGGTTTTAAGGTTAACCACATTAAAATTGATCCATATCTGAATATTGATGCAGGAACAATGAGGCCGGCGGAACACGGAGAAACTTTTGTGACGGCCGATGGAGGAGAAATCGATCAAGATCTGGGAAATTATGAAAGGTTTTTGAACCAGGATTTTTCAAAAGAAAATAATATTACTTCGGGTAAAATTTACAAAAAAATAATTGAGGATGAGAGAGCTTTTAAATATGGCGGACGAGATGTGGAAATGATTCCAGATGTTCCAAATGAGGTTAAAAGAAGATTTTACGAATTGGAAAAAGGATACGACTTTGTGGTGGTGGAAATTGGGGGAACAACTGGGGACATCGAGAATCTGCCTTTTTTGTATGCGGCAAGAGAGGTAGGCAGAGAAAGGGAGGCGATGTATGTGATGGTGTCTTATGTGCCTTTTTTGAAAAATGTTGGAGAATTAAAAACTAAGCCGACACAACATGCGATTTCTGAGTTAAGGATGACGGGAATAGTGCCAGACATGGTGATTATTAGGAGTGAAACCGGTCTGGATTTACCGAGGAGAGAAACTTTGGCCAAGAGATGCTTTCTTGACGACGAGGCGATTTTTGATGATCCGGATTGTGATTCTATTTATCAGGTACCGCTAATTTTGGAAAAACAGGGTTTAGTAAAGAGGATTCGAAAACATTTTAAATTGAAAAGACATCCGACAGATTTAGGGGCTTGGAAAAAGATGGTGAAGGAGATGAAAAGAACTAAAAAAAGTATAAAAGTTGCCTTGGTGGGGAAATATATAAAATCTGGGGAAGGAAACCACAAAGATGTTTATGTGTCGGTGTTGGAGGCAGTGAAGCATGCTGGAATGGTTAGTGGGGTAAAAATAAAAATTGTGCCGGTAGATTCGAACTCGGTTGATCTTTCCTTACTAAAAGGATGTCAGGGAATAATTGCTCCACAAGGGTGGGGAAGTCGAGGAGTGGAAGGAATAATTAAAGCAATAAAATATGCCCGAGAAAATAAAATTCCATATTTGGGACTGTGTTTTGGAATGCAAATGGCGGTGGTAGAAATTGCTCGAAATTTGGCAAAATTAAATGGGGCGAATTCGATTGAGGTAGATCTAAAAACAAAATATCCGGTGATCCATTTGATGAGGGAACAAGAGAAAAATTTGAAGAATCATCAATATGGAGGCACAATTAGATTGGGAAACTGGCCATGTAAAATTAATAAGGGGACTTTGTTAGAAGAAATTTATGGAAAGGATGAAGTGCAAGAGAGACACAGGCATCGTTATGAATTTAATAACAAATTTAGAGAACAATTAGAAAAAGTTGGGCTAGTAATTAGTGGAACAAGCCCGGACGGAAGATTGGTGGAGGCAGTAGAGTTTAAAGGCCATCCATTTTTTGTAGGAACACAGTTTCATCCGGAGTATCGATCTCGACCGCTTGACCCACATCCGATATTTGTGGAGTTTGTAAAAAGGATTCTTAGTTTATAGAAATATATGAAAATGATTTCTATATTCTACGGACAGTAATGCCGGCAGGTAAACGGACCTCTTTGCCCGATTTTAATCCTACTTGGATTGTTTGGTGGTAAGGGTAAATGGTGGTTCCTTCTGATGTTGTTATAGGTAGGGAGGTCCTGATTTCGGTATGATCTGGAGAATCTTTGATCGAGAGAAGTTTTTTTGTTTCTTCGACGGGAAGGGACATGCTTTGTGATATTTTTGCGTAAATATCATTGGGCATTGTTGCATTATCAAATTGGCCAAGAAAGTTTGATCCAATATAAATTTCTGTTGTCATAGATTAATTATATCACTATGTATCATCTAAACAAAAACCCCCTCAGAAGAGGGGGTTTGAAGTTTAAAATAAAAGAATTATTTTAATTCAACTTGGGCACCAGCGGCCTCAAGTTTAGTTTTGGCTTCATTGGCAGCATCTTTTTTCATGGTACCAAGATCGGCAGGACAGGCATCAACCATGTCTTTAGCTTCTTTCAAACCTAATTCGGGTTTGAATTCGCGGACGGCCTTGATAACAGAAATCTTGTTGGTACCAGCATTGGTGATAACAACATCGAATTCGCTTTTCTCTTCAGCAGCGGCAGCAGGTGCAGCACCGGCGGCAGCGGCAGCAGGAGCAGCGGCAGCAACAGCTTTAACATCGAACTTTTCTTCTAGAGCTTTGACCAATTCGGAGAGTTCAAGAACCGAAAGTTGAGAAATTTGGTCGAGGATGGTTTCTAATTTTTTATCCATTTTTTTATTTTAATAATTAATAATTTATTAGTAACTAGTTTGTTTCAGTTGCCTTTTTATCGGAAAGAGCTTTTAGGGTTAAGACTAATTGCTGTTGATTGAAGCGCATAGCATAAACTAAGCGTTCCAAAGGATTTTTCAATCCACCAATAAATTGAGCAATTAAAGTTGACTTGGAAGGAAGAGAGAGAAAAGTTTTCAATTCATCAACCAAAAGTAGTTTTTGGTTATAGAGACCGTATTTAAAGCTGGTCTTATCTTTGTCTTTGTTGACAATGTCAATCTCTTTTAGAGGAGCAACCTCATCGGTGTCGCAGAAGGCAATAGCAGTTGGCCCGGTTAAAGTTTCTGGTAAATTAAGGCCAATTTTGTTTAAAGCTCGAGTGATAAGAGTGTTTTTAATAACTTCAAGAGAGCCACCGCTTTCCTTGATTTTGGCTCGGAGAGCACTGACGTCACCGGCAGTTAGACCTTGGTATTGAATAAGGGCGGCTGATTTAGCTTCAGTAAGTTTTTTGGCGACTTCGTCGACTTGGTTAATTTTTTGTAGTTTTGGCATTTTTTAATTTTTTTTATATTAAAAAACCTCGACAGGGTCGAGGCGACAAGTAGAATATCTAGTTGTTTCCTCGGCGGGACTTATTTGAATGCCGGCTGTCTTCGGTAGGACAGAGTGATTATACACTATAGTTAAAGCTTGGCAAAGGGGGAAGTATAGGATACAATACGGGCATTGTAAATTTAAAGTTGTCGGTCTTTTTTATTACAAAATATTTTTTGTAACGGAGAAGGCGAGATAAAAAGGAGGAAGAGGTGGAAAAAGATGTTGTTAAACAAATTATTTATGGTTTGTGTTCTGGGGATCCAAATTTACAATTACTTTTAATTTGGTCGACAAGGGAGAATTCTACAAGCCTAGGTCTTTTGAAGAATGGGCAAACCAGAGAAGCAGAGGAAATTTTGTTGAATGGGGTTAACGGAGCTTGTAGAACTGATTTAAAAGGACCTGATTTGAAAGGATGCCGTGAGTATTTGTTAACTCGTCCTGAGACACGAAAAGCACTTGCAATTAAGGCGGATAAATTAAGAAAAATAGTAAATAAAAAATAGAGTTTTGTTGGTAGAATAGGTGGTGAGGAAATTTTGGTGGTTGATATTGCTAGTACCGATAGTTTTTGTTTCACATTATTTTTTGCCTGAAGATTGGCATAATCCTTTTGTTGGTTTAATTGAAATAAAGGAATTGCCTTTGGTGAAATATGATATTGATAGCTTGAGAGAGAGTGGTGGGGTGGCATCGGAAATAAAAATATCAGGAATTGCTGAGGGAGTAGAGGAAAGGAAGAAAGAGGTGACTAAGTTTAAAACCCAGGTTTTTACCTTTGAAAGTGGTGGAAAAAAGATTTCAGGGACGGTTAATATTCCTAATCTAGAACAAAGCAGTTTGAAAAAGGCAATAATAATGGTGAGGGGTTTTGCAGAGAGTGAAGGCTATTACCCTGGTTCGGGAACTTGGAAGGTGGCAGATGCTTTGGCAAATGAAGGCTATGCAACTTTTTCAATTGATTTTTTGGGGTTTGGAGAGAGTGATAATGAGTCAAAAGATGTGTTGGAAGCAAGATTTGTGAAAGTAGAAAATGTGATGGATTTATTGGAATCAGTAAAGAATTTACCTTGGATAGATAAAGAAAAAATTGGAATTTGGGCCCATAGTAATGGAGGGCAGATTGTTTTGTCAGCGCTTGAGACAACAGGTGAAAATTATCCAACAGTGTTGTGGGCACCAATGACAAACCCCTTTCCCAAAAGTGTTTTGGAAACAATAGAAGAGGATAGTCCTTTGAGACAAATAATTAAGGATTTTGAAAAAAAATATGATCCGAGGCGTTATGCTTTTGAAAATTATTATGATTGGATAAACTCACCGATACTGATTCAGCAGGGGACAGAGGATGAATGGTGCCAGGTTGAATGGCAGACAAAGGTGGTGGAGAGTTTAAAAGAGATGGGAAAGGAGGCAGAGTTGGTTGTTTATCCAAATAATGACCATAATTTGAGTAAAAGTTGGGATGAGGCAGTGAAAAGGGACATAAGGTTTTTTGAGGAGAATATAAAATAGATGATATTTGGACTTAAGTAAAAAATCATAGGTTTTTTCATTTACTACATAAGTAATTACATCAAGTTATATGTATTGACTTATGTATAATATATAGATATAATCGTTCTGTCTTGGCACTTTGAAAACTAGACTAACATAAGGAGCGTGTTAAATGAACAGTCCTTTTGATCCCCGTGATCCCTTTTCTAATCTTCAGAACAAGGTGACTTCACGGTGGGGTGAAGATGGTGATGGTAATCCTCAATTCAATCAACACATCTTTGACCCTGAGAGCCCTGACTATAATAGTCATCGCGGTTATGTGATTGGAACTGGACGTCAGTTTCAAGCTGGTACAGAGCGTCGTCCTAGGCCAAACAAAGGTAGTTAGACTAATTCAGGAAATACTGCAAATGCTGCAGAAAAGTTTTGATTAGTTGATCTTTGTTGTGCCACCCCGAGGGAAATTTGATTACTTGCCAAGACAAGTCAAATTTTCCCTCGGGTGTTAACGTTATATAATATAAAAATGAAGGAACTAGCTACTATTGATTTTTCTAACAAAAGTGAAGTAATGGAATTTTTGACCAGGCTAAGTGAATTGGTTAAGTGTACTTTAGGAGGGTTTAATTCGGTGTATGGGGCAGAAGCTGAATTTGTTTCGACAAAGACTTTTGCATTTAGGTTTGTTTCTTTCTTACCAAAAGGGTTTGAAAATTTTGATATGTTGCCGTATAGAAAATTATTTTCTGGCAAATATTCAAAGAAGATTGTATATATATATAAAAAAATGTTGATAGTTTTTTTTGAAATCGAGAGTTTTCGGATGCCTCCTACAAGCGAGCCTGGTGTTGGTTATGAGGTAATTGAAAGCCAACTGATGGATATTAATGATGATTTGGATTTACTGCTGAAACGTATCTCTGTGGATAATAAATAAACGGTTGTAAATATAAAGTGTTAGGAGCTTCCTTTACGATTAGTAGATTTTTAGAAAAATGTGATTGGATAATTATTTGTGTTTTTGAGACAATAAAATATGAGAGTGTATTTTTCGGCATCGTTGTATCCAGAAGAGGAGTTTCAGTCGAGATATAAAAAGATTGTTAGTTTTTTGGTTAATAGTGGTTATGATGTGTTTGAAGATATAACAAAAACTCCATATTCAAAGTTTTTGAAATTTTCAGACAAGGAAAACAAGAGCAACTATGTAAATGCTTTGAGCTGGATAAAAAAATGTGATTTTGCGGTGTTTGAGGCATCTTTTCCTTCATCAATTAGTATTGGTTACGAAATTAGTGTGGCTTTGGGTAAAGGTAAACCGGTTATTGTGATGTATCAGGAAGATAGGAGCCCCCGATTTATGATGGCAAACAAAGATAGTATGATAATTTATGCGAAATATGCAGATTTGAAGGATGGTTCAGGTATAGAGAGAGCGTTAGTAGAACCGTTAGTGAGAATTAGGGATAAAGTTAATACAAGATTTAACATGTTTGTTCCAAGTTCCTTGATGGCGTATTTAGATTGGGTGACGAAAGATCGGGGTGTGAATAAAAGCGAGTATGTTAGATCGTTGATTGACGATAAAAATATTATATGAATATTCACTTCACGGCGTCGTTGACGGGGAAAAAGATTTATGAGAAGAGTTATTTGCGAATGGTTGACGCGATGTGTAAAGTGGGACATCGGGTGACGGAAGCTGTGCTGACACGCAGTGTTGGAAAGGTGTTGAATCAGACAAGGGAAGAGAATATTCAGATATATTCAAAGATACGGTCACAAATAGAAAAATCTGATTTATTGGTTGCAGAAACATCATATCCAAGTGTGGCGGTGGGTTTTGAGATAATGATGGCGCTGAATTTGGGAAAGCAAGTTTTGGCACTTCATTTGCCTGATAAAAATTCGCCACTTCTCGAAGGTGTAAACGATAAACACTTTTATTATTTTAAATATGAGGAAATTAACTTAGAGACAGTGTTATTGAATAATATAAAAACAATTGAGGCTGATATGGATGTGAGATTCAATTTTCTTTTATCAAAAGAACTGTTATCGAGACTTGATTGGATGGCGAAAAAGAGTGGAGTGAATAAAAGTGAATATGTTAGACAACAAATTGAAAAAGATATGAGACGAAATAAACGATATAAAAACAATAACGGAGACGTGTGATTTCACAAAGATGTATATTTTGTGTATAATGCCGTAAGTTACATAATAAAAAATGAAGATTTGTCTGGTGGGGCCAAGTTGTGCGGGAAAGACAACTTTGGCAAATAAATTGAAAAAAATTTCTGGACATAATTGTCTCGATTTAGACCGGGTGTTTGTTGACGAATTTAAGCCGAGAAAGGTCGGAGAAATTTTTTATCGCTCAAAAGAGGATGGTGAAAAAATCATCAATGATTTTTTTAAAAAAAATAAAGATTGGATAATTGAAGGGGTTTTTCCGGTTTGGAGTGTGTTTAAAAACGCAGATATAATTATTTTTATGAAACCATCTTTTGTTATTCTAATTTTCCGACAGTGGTACCGTTTTTTTAGTGACGAATTCCAAAGACGAACGTTTGGTTTTAAGACAAATCTTACCTTTCTGACACCTGACATTGTGAAACAGTATTTTTCGCGTCGAGGATGTAATGATTTGAAAGATCCAGTAGAGTTTAGTGTAAAAAAATATGAACAAATACTAGATAATTTTAGAGATAAGACAATAAAAGTTGGGGTGGTAAATTATGGGGTGGAAAGGGATATTCTTGATAGAGTGGCTTTGAATGGTAAGAGAAATGGTTGTGTGAGATAATATGTGAATGAAGGTATATTTTTCGACATCCAGATTTTATAAGCAAAAGAATATTGAAAATTATAAATCAGTTATTGAAGTTTTAGAGGGTGATGGTTTCGACGTTTTAGATGGTTCATCGACGAGACTATGTGAAATGGGTTTCAAAATGCCGGTTAAAGAAATGAATGATCTTTATAGAAGTGTAGTCAAAATGATGGACAAGTCGGAACTGTGTGTATTTGAAGCGTCATATCCATCGACATTGCATATTGGACATGAAATTACGCTTGCTTTGGAAAAAAACAAACCTGTGATTGGATTACACGCCGTGGGTAGAGAACCGATACTGTTTAAGGGGATGAAGAATGGAAAGATCAGGTGGGTTGAGTATAACTCAAAAAATCTTAAGGATTTATTGCTTGAAGCCATAAATGAGGCTAAAAAGGATATTGATGTTCGATTTAATTTTTTTGTAAGTCCGGAAATTTTGGCATATTTGGATTGGGTGTCACAAAATAAGATGATTCCAAGATCAGTATTTTTGAGGAATTTGATTGAAAAAGAGATGAAGAAAGATAAAGAGTTTAAGGGATGAGGATAGATCGGATTGTTTTTGATTTTGATGGAACTTTGGCGGATACTTTTGAGCAGTCAATAAGCTTAATTAAAGAATGTCGACCAGATTTTGACGAAAAGGATGTGGAAATTTACCGGGAATTGGGGGCAAGGGGGGCAAAAAAAGAATTAAAAATTTCTTTAAAAGAAATTTTTAGAATAATGAGGTTGGTGAAGAAAAAACATAAAGATATTATTGAGAAGGCAGAAGTTTTTGAAGGGATAAAGGAAATTATTGAGGAGTTGAGAAAAAATGGGGTTGAGGTGGGGATTTTGAGTTCAAATAGCAAAGAAAACATTAAAAGATGGCTGACTAAAAAAGCTGTAAATGTGGATTGGGTGAGATCGGAGTCAACGATTTTTGGAAAAGATAAAGCAATAATCAAGATAAAAGGTGAGAATATGATTTATGTAGGAGACGAAGTACGAGACGTGGAGGCTTGTCACAAAATTGGAGTAAAAATAGTATCAGTAACCTGGGGTTACAATAGCAAAAAAGCTTTGAAAAGAGCAGGGGCGGATTATGTGATTGATAGTTCTTTTGAATTACGAAAATTACTTTTGAGCTTGATCCAATAGCTTGATTGACGACAGATTTTTTTACTGTCGGAGGGATATTTAAGTAAAAATTTGACGATTTCCTCTAGAAAGATAGTGTTCTGAGAACCTTTGATAAGGATGGTGGCGTCGAGAGGTAAATTATCTTTTAAATGATCGGCGGCCTGCCACCAATAGAGAAATTTTTTTGACTTGTTGCCAAAATAACGACTTGTCTCAGGGCCAACACTAATGATGGTGTCGGCGGTTTTTAGAGCGGTTTTGTATAAATTGGTATGAGAAATTTGGGTGGCTTTTCCAAGCTCTCGCATATCACCGAGAATGGCAACTTTGGGTGAGGGAAAGGTGGACAAAAATTTTAACATTTCAGCGGTGGCCAAAGGGGAGGAGTTGTAAGAAGAATCGATAATGGTGGAATTATTTTGTCCTTTAAAGATTGAAGAGCGACTAGGGGGTAAACGGAAGTTGTTGATTAAATTGGTTTGAGCGGTATTTTGATCTATTTTTAGGTATTTAGCAACACTTATAGCGGCACCGAGAGAAATTTGATAAATGCTTGGAAGAAAATAATGAGGAATGTCTAGGTGAAGAGGTTTTATAGAAATGGTTTTTTTGTGACGAGTATATTTTTTGACTAGAGGGTCGGTGGTGTTGATGATGGCGACTTTGGCGGAATTAACTAGTTTGGCTTTTTCCTCGGCTATTTGGTCGAGAGAGGAAAAAGACTGAAGGTGAACGGGGTTGACATTTAAAAAGACACCGACATCCGGTTTTATAATTGATAAAAGATAGGACATATTTTTTGGAGATTGGGAACTATCGATACCCATTTCAACTAAATAAATGTCATATACTTTCCAGTTAATGAGGAGTTTGATAGGAGCTAAAATGGCGATTTTTAGCCAAGAGAAAAAACTGAAATTAGGGTTTTTAAAGTCCAAGATATTGAGAGGGATACCAGATTCTGAATTGCCGCCGTAGTTGGTTTTTACCCTAAGTTCTGGTTTTAATGTTGCTTCCATGGCAAGAAGGGTGGAGGTTTTACCAGCAGAGCCAGTGATACCGACGATAACTAATTTTGGGTTGAGTAGCTTGATTTTTTTGATTTGGAGACGGGCAAAAAAACGGAGATAGTAGAGAAAATAAAGGCTGATGGTTTTTTTCATATAATGTTTCGTCTAATAGATGAGTGTAACCTAGTTGTGATGGTATAGGGAATAGTATTTTGAATACTGGCTAGTTTATAGACAGAACAGGGGTCATCAATTTTGGGGGAGATGACAAGGACTTTGTCGCCAATCTGAGGATCGATGGTTCGAGGTATTTTGATGGTGGTCATATTCATGGCAATGTTGCCGACGATGGGGCATTTAATATTTTGAAGAAGGAGAGAAGCATGGTTACTGAGATTGCGGGGTAGACCTTCAAAGTAACCGGCGGTTAAGATGGCAATAGTTTCGTCTTGTTTGGCAAGATAGGTTCCTTCGTATCCGATTTGATCGCCACTGTGAATTTGTTTAATGATGGCTAGACGAGAGGTAAAAGTTAGGGCGGGCTTGAGAGCTAGTCTTTGTTTTCGGCCATCGATGGTGTGAGGTCCAAAGGGGGAGTAGCCGTAAAAACCAAGTCCAAGACGAATTAGATTAAAATATGAATCGTGGATAATAGTGGCTCCAGAGGTGGCAGAAATATGTTTGTATTTAAAGGTAAAACCGGCTTTTTCGAATTGAGAAACCATTTTTTTAAAGAGTTTGATTTGTTTGTTGGTGAAGGTTGTCTTTTTTGGATTGTCGGCCTGGGAGAGATGGGAATAAATACCCTCGACCTGAAGATTGGTGCATGTTTTTAGAGCTGAAATAAAGTGAGAAAGATTGTGTGGCTGGATGCCAAGTCGACACATACCGGTGTCAAGTTTGATATGAATTTTGGCTTTTGGCTGATGTTGATTTAGAGCTTTTAGGGAGGAGATGTCGTAAACGGAGAAGGTGAAGGGGAGTTTTTTCCAAACAGAATAGTTTTGAGGATCGGTGTAGCCCATGATCATAATTGGGGTTTTTGTTTTTTGTTTTTGAAGTTCATAGGCCTCGAAGAGGGAGTCGACCATGATATATGGTGTTTTAAAATTAGCATCAACAATTTTGGCAACTTGGGCTAGACCATGACCATAGGCATTGGATTTGAGGACGGGGCAAATTTGGCAATTGGGGTTAAGTTTTTGAAAATAATTATAGTTGCTGACTAGGGCAGAAGAGTTGATAGTGATTTCATTTAAGGTCTGATATTTAGCCATAAGTGAATATATCATATTTAGTTATAAAAGTAAAGTTTATACTTAATATTGGTGTTGACAACACAAAGTATCTATTGTAACATCCGTTATGACAAAAATAAAAGTAGCGGTGTTGATGGGAGGGAAAAGTGATGAAAGAGAGGTTTCACTGGTGTCGGGAAAGAGTGTGATGGCAGGATTTGATAAAAAAAAGTATGAAGTAATTCCGATGGAAATTTCGGCAGATGGAAAGAAGTGGGAGATAATGGATCAAAAATTGATTGAAGATTTTTTGCCGACAATTGGTAGGGAGGCAACGGAAGAGTCAGTGGCCTTGGTTGGTGGTTCGGATAAGTGTTTAGATTTACCCCAGACCGGATTGGAGACGGATGTGGTGTTTATTGCCTTACACGGAAAGAATGGGGAAGATGGAGTTATTCAGGGTTTATTAGATTATATAGGAATTCCATATACTGGGTGTGGAGTTTTGGCATCGGCAATCGGAATGGATAAAGTTGTGTTTAAGAGATTGATTGAGGGTCTAGGAGTGAGGACTCCGAGGTGGTGGATATACAAGGAGGGGGAAAAATATTCGGTTCCTTGTGTGGTTAAACCTAGTTGCAACGGTTCAAGTGTGGGAGTGAGTATCGTCAAAAGAAAAAAGGATTTTGCTAAGGCGATAGAAATGGCTAAAAAATATGAAGATAGGATTTTAGTGGAGGAGTATATAAAAGGAATAGAGGTATCGTGTGGGGTATTGGGGGATGAGGCATTGCCGGTAATTGAAATAGTGCCAAAGAATGAGTTTTTTGATTACGAGGCAAAATATACTAATGATATGTGTGAAGAAATTTGTCCAGCGAGAATTAGTGAAAAACTGACAAAAGAGATTCAGTCTTTGAGTTTAAAGATATTTAGAGCAATCGGAGGAAGTGGTTTTGGAAGAGTGGATATGATTATTAGGGATGGGGTGCCATATGTTTTGGAGATAAATACAATTCCTGGTTTGACACCAAATTCATTATTGCCAAAGGAGGCGAAGGTGGCAGGGTACGGTTTTGCAAAGATGCTGGATAAGATGGTGGAGTTGGCACTAAAAAAGCCCCTGAGATAGGGGCTTTTTATATTGCTTAAATAAAATTATTTTTCAATTAAGACTTTGACTCCGGGACCCATGGTGGCACAGAGAGTTAGTTTCTTGATTTTGGGAGCTTTAATGACCTTGATAAGTTCATTAAGGTTGGCTTCCAATTCTTTCTCGGCCTGAGAAACTTTACCAATAACCATGTGAATTACAGGAGCTTTTTTCTCGGTTTTGACAACTGCTTTGGCAACAGAGAGTTTTTTGACGGCTTCTTCAGGTTTGTCGGTTAAGGTGCCAGATTTGGGATTTGGCATTAAACCTTTAGGACCTAGAAGACGAGCAAAGGGAAGAAGTTTGGGCATGGTGACTGGAGTGGCAATTAAGACATCGAAGTTTACTTTTCCTTCCTTAATTTCGGCCAATATTGCGTCGTTTAGCACAACAATTTTCTTAGTGCTAGTCTCGAGGTGGGGGAAGGTGATTTCACCAACATTGCCGAGGTCAAAAATGGTGACATGAGCCTCGACTTTACCGTCAAATTTGGAAAGAGAAGTGTCTTTGACAAGCTTGATAGCATCTTTAATTGAATAAAGTTTTAAAGCATCGACTTTCTTTTTGGCAGTTTGGTATTTTTTGCTGCGGATGTGGGCGGCTTTGGCGACCTTGACAGTTTCTTCTGAGGAAACAGTTTCAGTTTCAGAATCGGTAACGGGGGAAGAATCCTTAACGGAAGTGTCGGAAACTATTTCAGTTTCTTGGTTTTCAGTTTTGGCCTGGCGAGATTCAGTTTTTTCAACTGCTTTCTCTTCCTTCGCAAGTTTCTTTTTTTTGA
>JAHISL010000014.1 GCA_018818185.1 Patescibacteria group bacterium
CAGATGCCCTCGACCTAACCGCGTACTCCAAAATAGTCGTTACAATCTTGGCAATTGGTGCCTCAGCCGACACCGTTTTCAAATTTTCTGATACGACCTTTGTCTCGTCAATCTTTCTTTCATCTAAAGCCTTACTAACCTCAGACGTAATTCCTTTCTCTCTTTCATATTTTTCTCGGATAAAATCATCTATCTGAGCCTCGTCCGACATTGCCGTTTTAATTTTAAGACTTGTCTTTTTTTCCAAAAATTCCACCGTTTCAAGATCAAGTGGATTTGCCATTGCCACAAACAAAGTCTTTTCCTTTGGCTCCATCCGATAGGGGACTAGATGATATTTTTCCGCCACACTCTGTGGTACCAAAGACAAGGCCTCTGGGGAAAAACCAATACTTGTTAAATCAACAAAAGGTATCCTCAAAAATTCTGCCTTGTATTTAGCAAAATCAAGATCCGGTAAAATTCTCAACGACTTGATAATGTCTTCTTCGCTTTCTCCAGTCTTAACTTGCTTCAAATTAATTTCCTCAGCTTTTTTGGCATCAATTACCCCCTTGTCGACTAAAACGTCTGAAAATCTTTTATATATTTTGGCATCACCATTCATACTCTATAATCATAGTAAACTATGTCCCTCTTCCCTTCAACACTAATCATCACTTCCTCTCCTATTCTTGCCCAAAAAAAGCTCCTTGATTACCTTAGCTCTCTTGACCATCAACTCGACAACAACCCAGATCTTTTTTCCTTTACCGACTACAGCATCGCCACTGTTCGTTCTTTAAAAAAATTTCTTTCCCAAAAACCTTTCAACCATCAATCAAAAATTGTCATTATTCCTGATGCCGACAAACTCAATTCCGAATCTCAGAACGCACTCCTAAAAACTCTTGAAGAGCCAGGCCCCGACAATTATCTAATTCTTACCACCAGTACCCCCTCACTCCTTCTCCCAACCATTCTTTCCCGCTGTCAAAAGGTAAAATTATCCTCTCCAAATATAAAATCTACTCTCAAGCTTTGGCCAATCACCGACAATCCCAAAAAAGATCTTGATTTTGCCGCTTCACTTACTAGCGACAAAACACAGATCAAGAGTCTGCTACAAGATCAGCTTACTGCCTACCAACAACAGCTCATTATCTCTCCCACCAATAAAATCGCCCAAATCATAAACAACCTTATTGAAGCCATAGATCTCATTAATTGTAATGTCGACCCCAAATCCGCCCTTGATTATTTCTTTTTGAAATAAATCTAAATCTCCTTTGCTGGACTTAACCCACCCGCTCAGTTGATACTGGAGAACCTTCTCTTGACAAAGAAAGGTTAGGGGGTGGGTTTTGATTTTCCGCATTTTCACCTCATTGATTTTCAAAAATCTGCTATAATTGCCTTAGAATGTTTTCTCCGTTATTTACCATCAATAACCAAATTCTAAAGAACATCGGCATTATCGAAGCTGCCAAAGCTATTATCGATGAAGCCCCCTTAATTCCAGCCTACGAAAAACAATTTCAACAAGAGGCCATTGTTCGCACTGTTCACTATGGAACCAGAATCGAAGGAAATGATCTAACCTACCAAGAAGTTGCTAAGCTTGTTGAGGGCCGCCAAATCACCGCCGCCGAACGCGACATCCAAGAAGTTATTAACTATCGCAATGTTGTTGCCTACCTCGAAGAAATCTGGGCCACCTACGATGCCGGCATGCCCCTACCCGAAGAGAAATTTGACCCAAATATCGACCAAAAAAATAGACCCTTCTTTTACAGTGATACTCTCGTCAAAAAAATTCACGAACTAACCACTGTCAAAGTAATTCCTGAAAGCGAAGTCGGTAAGTATCGTCGCCAACAAGTTGTTCTAAAAAACACTCGTACCGGTGAAATTGCCCATCGACCACCACCAGCCATTGAAGTTCCTTATCTTATGTCCGATCTCGTTGCCTGGCTCAACGATTCCAATTCTCGCGACATCCACCCTGCCATCCGCGCCGCCATCACCCAATACATTTTAGTCGCCATTCACCCTTTTATCGAAGGTAATGGTCGTGTTTCTCGAGCCTTTGCCATGCTACCTCTCTATGTCGAAAATTACGATATTCGCCGCCTTTTCTCTCTAGAAGAATATTTCGATCGCAACGCCGAAGACTATTACAACACCCTTCAATCTACTCACGAACTAAACAGTGAAATCTTTCAACGTGATCTCACCAATTGGACCACTTATTATACTGGCGCCCTGGCCATCGAACTTTCCCGAGTCAAAGACAAAGTTCAATCTCTTTCTCGCGATCTTAAATTCAAACAAAAACTGGGCGGCAAACAAGTCCACTTGACCGAAAGACAGATAAAATTAGTCGAATATATGCAA
>JAHISL010000001.1 GCA_018818185.1 Patescibacteria group bacterium
TAATCTCTCAGTAGTTCGAGACGACATGAAGGAATTATAACAAAAGGCATCAAAAGTTCGGGTCCATTCCAGAGTAATGAGCTATGTGGATAAAATCTGTGCCTAAATTCTAGGGTTATCTCACTGGAACGATTTTTGAACTATTAATTAGTTTCTTACCTCAACAACTTCTCCATTTTTATTACTCTTGATAAGGCTAATATACACTTTGGCGACTTTATTTACAGGTATAGCCTCATCTTTAGTTTCTGGAAAAAATTTTTGAACATTTTCAGTCCAAACAAACCAAGGACAAACAGCGTTAACTGTAATGTTTTTATCTTCAAGTTCATAAGCTAATTGTTTTGTAAAAACTTCTATAGCCTTTTTTGTCACCAGATCAGCCATACACCCTTTTTCAAATGTACCACTCTTTTCTCCTTTACCAAACGTGCCAGATGTATTAACTATCCGGCCCCCTTTTTTCATTAATGGTATAAACGCCCTAGAAAGCAACATACTAGCCATAATTCCAACTTCCAATGAATCCACAATAGCTTCATTGGAAAACTCTTCGTATGGAATATCAAAATATGTCTTAGTGTCAGAATGATATATACCAGCCACATTACAGAGAATACTCAGAGAAGAATGTTTTGTTTTTACTGTTTCAGTTAGTCTAATCAACTCATCCAAGTCTCTTAAGTCGGTCTTAAACACCTCACATTTTCCACCAACCTTAAGAATTTTTTGTTTAGTACTTTCAAGCAATTTTACGTCTCTTCCGACAACTAAAACTTCACAACCTTCTTTCCCTAACTCGATAGCGACTTCACGGCCAATTCCTCTTGACGCCCCTGTTACTAAGGCTATTTTATCTTTTAATTCCATAACCGTATTTTAGCAGAGCTCGAGTCTACCTCGGAGTGATGAGTTATGTGGATAAAATCTGTGTCTGAAGTCTAGGGTTATCTCACTGGAACGATTTTTGAACAACTATAGAGTTTACTCAATTGCGCTCAATAAGTGTTTTACTCCTTTCTCAGACATCCGTATTAAAAACTCTTGATTATCTTCCGATACACAGCTTATTCTACATTTAGAGTGACATAACCTTAGGATTAAATCCTGATATATACAAGGTATTTCTTCTATAGCTTTTTCAACTAAACAATCATCAGCGTCACACGGAGAATTACCAGCCATCTTGAAGCAAGGAGTTTTTTCAGGGAGATAGGCAAGTTGCCAACATATCTTTTTCTCTTTCATTCTAGAAATTATATCAAACTAGCTCAAAGCATGCTTTGAGAAACAATATTCGAACTTTTTATTATCAATCCTATGGGAATATCAATACAGTTTATTTAAAGTTGCCCCGCATGGATTCGAACCACAATAAACAGCTTCAAAGGCTGCTGTCCTACCATTAGACGACGGGGCATTGATATCTCAATGCTTTGCCCCAGATCCCCTTAGGGAACAACAAGGCATTTTTTACAAAACAGGGTGCCGACGAGAGGACTTGAACCTCCACACCTTGCGGCATACGCACCTCAAGCGTACGTGTATACCAATTTCACCACGTCGGCAACATTTCAAAGAACCACATATTATATCTTAAATTGTGGCTGTTGAGGGACTCGAACCCCCGACCGCCCCGATGTAAACGGGATGCTCTACCAACTGAGCTAAACAGCCAAATTTTTAAAAGAGGGGAGCGGGTAGAGGGAATCGAACCCTCGCCGAAAGATTGGAAATCTTTCGTTCTACCACTAAACTATACCCGCGATAAAGCTATTTTATCAAAATCTTGACTAAATTAGACAAACTGGTGTAATATTCCCAAACTAGTGGGAAAAAATACAGAAGCTATATCGAGAGAACCAATATTTACCTATATTGCATATGGGGGCAAACGCCTGCATGTATACACCCTTGAAGATCTTCCTCAAATTCAAAGACAATTCTGGGAAAGTTACTCACCAAGAAGCAGGCAAAAAGTAGACCAACAAAGAGAAGCTATACGAATAAGGCAATCCAAAAAACGTCAGTAATCTCTTTCCAATGGTAAAATAATCTACCTTGCCGTCGTGTTGAAATTGGTAGACAAGCACGTTTCAGAAGCGTGTGGAGCAATCCATGGAGGTTCGACTCCTCTCGACGGCACAAACTACATGTCATCAAAAGTCAAAAAACTACAAAAAGAACTTAGAAATTATCAAGACAAGTTAAAACACATGTCTGCTGAATTTGCCGCCACCAAAGAGGGAAGTGCCTACGGATGTGAATATTACGAAATTCAATGCCGAGTATTACTTACAATGATTCAAGATACTCAAGCAGAAATTTTAAAAACTAAAAAAGAAGAAAAGTTGCTATAATATCTAGTACTTCTTTGCCGAAGTAGCCAAGATGGTCACGGCACTGGTCTGAAAAACCTGGGATGTTGGTTCGAGTCCAACCTTCGGCACCCCATTCTGATTATCATCAGAATATTCGCGAGAGTAGCTCAATTGGTGGAGCGTCTCCTTGCCAAGGAGAAGGTCGCGGGTTCGAGTCCCGTCTCTCGCTCAAAATGCTATTAACCCTAAGTATCATTTCCTTTTTGGGATATTTTTGGACAAACAAACGACCCTCAAAATACAACTTTAAGCTTTCTCTCGACGACAAAATTAAAGTCCTTCCTCTTTCTATTATTCCCTATGCCCTCCAAATTCCCTTCATAATTTTTACTTACTTTCAAATCCAAACCACTCAAATTATCAACAGTTTTTATCTTTCTATTATTATCGCCAACCTTTCCGCCACCATTTTTTGGTATTTTGTTCCCAACGGAGTCAAAAGACAACCGCTAACTGAAAAATCTTTCTTTTCAAAGATAATTAATTTCGTTTATCGACACGACAACGACACCAACGGCTTTCCCTCGGCCCACGTTTATATGTCCCTTCTTTGTGCCTACTATCTTTCAATCTCCTTCACCAATTTAAATTCAGTTTGGATAACCATTGGAATTTTAATTAGTGCCTCAACTATTTTCACAAAACAACACTATCTCATCGACATTTTGGGTGGAGTAATTTTCACTATTCTTTCCCTCGCTCTCACCCCTATCTTCTTAATCTAACGAAACCGTTATCATCTCTTATCTCAGACTGTTATAATATGCATGTTGCCGCTGTGGTGGAACTGGTATACACGCAAGACTTAAAATCTTGTGACCTCAACAGTCATGTGGGTTCGATTCCCGCCAGCGGCACACTCTCGAAAAATTGGGATTTAATCGGGCTTTGCCCGCCGTAGTCTCTATTTATCGAGACGTAGGCGGGGATTGGCGCAACTGGCTAGCGCGCAGCGTTTGGGACGCTGAGGTTGCAGGTTCGAATCCTGTATCCCCGACTTGAAAACACAATTTCTGTTATAGAAATTAATTTTTACAATTTCACCAAAAAAAAATGAAACAATATTACGCTGCAATAAAAGAAGGGGACAAATTAGTTGATGTAAAAAAAATTCAAACTTCACCTGGTCCCGATGGATCCATTAGGCTTGTAACCAGAAATGGTAAAGTATTAATCCAGGGCATCGATCAAAAAACATTTAAAGATGGAGTTATCCCCCTCGAAAACAACTCACACATAATCATTACTCGACATCGATAGTCATGTCCCGACCCACCCACTTTAAAACTCTTTCTGGGAATAAAATCCAGCTCCCCGTCTTTTTCCCCGACGCCACTCGTGCCGTCCTCAAAACTCTCGATTCAGAAGATATAAAAAATACTAAAACCTTAGGTGTTCTAGTCAACACCTTTCACCTCTATCGCGATCCTGGCCACGACGTCATCAAAATGTTTAAAGGTGTCCGTCCCTTCATGAACTGGAGTGGGGGAGTCATCTCCGATTCTGGCGGCTTTCAAGTTATGTCCCTCGCCAAAACCATGGGTGGAAACAAAGCTGTAACCGACACTGGCGTTACATTCAAAGTCGATGGTAAAAAAATTCTTTTTACCCCAGAAATGTCCATCAAACTTCAACTTGAATTGAAAAGTGACATGGTCGTTGTTCTCGATGATTTTACTGATCCAAAAAGTACCTACGACGAAGCAAAAATTAGTGTTGACAGAACCCTCAAATGGGCCCGTGAATGCCGCCAAATCTTTGATAAATTAGTCACTCAGAAGAAATTAACAAAAGACAAAACTCCCTATCTTTTAGGAGTAGTCCAAGGTGGAAAATATTTAGATCTACGAAAATATTGCACCGAAGAGTTAGTTAAAATTGGTTTTGACGGTCTCGGTTATGGCGGTTGGCCCATAAAGGCCGATGGCTCCTTCGATTACGAAGTCGCCCAAACTATTGCCGACTTTACTCCGAAAAACTATTTTCTCTACGCCCTAGGCATCGGTAAACCCCATGAGATTACCGCCTTAGTTAAAATGGGCTGGAATATCTTTGATTGTGTTCTTCCCACTCGCGATGCCCGTCACAAACGCCTTTACGTCAGCAAAAACGCCGACTACTCTGACTACGAATACTACACTCCCGACAAAAATGTTCATTATCGTGATTCACGCCCTGTCTCCGAATATTGTGATTGTTTACTTTGTCAAAAATATTCCCGTTCATATCTTGCCCATCTCTTTAGAATCAAGGAAATTACCGCTCTCAGACTATCCACTATTCACAACCTTCGTTTTTACTCCAAATTAATGGAAACTCTAAGAGAAAGCTATTCTGCGTTATAATAATTCATGCAAAAAACAATTCTTGTCACCGGAGGAGCTGGACACATTGGATCTCATATTATTGAAGAATTAGTCAAAGATCCCAACAATAAAGTCATCTCACTTGACAATTATTTTACCGGTCGACCCGAAAACCAGATCGATGGCGCTGAATATCGTACTGGACACACCAAGGACATTAACGATCTCGTCCCCGAAACCCCAGATATTGTCTACCATCTCGGTGAATACGCCAGAGTTGCTCCCTCTTTTGATGATGTTTCCAAGGTTTATGATATGAACATTCTTGGCACTTTTTCCGTTGTTGAATTTTGTCGTCAACGTCAAGTAAAAAAATTTGTTTACGCCGCCTCAAGCACCAAGTTTGCCGCTAATGGCAATGGTCGCCATCAAAACCCCTACTCTTTTTCCAAAGCCGTCAATGTTGATTTAATCAATAATTATGGCATCTGGTACAAGCTACCGTACGCAATTTGTTACTTTTACAACGCCTTCGGCCCCCGAGAAAACGGAACAGGCCCTTACGCCACTTTAATCGCCAAGTTCGAACAAAGCTATCTCAACGGGAAAGCATTTCCTGTAGTCAAACCCGGTACCCAAAAACGCAATTTTACCTATGTCAAAGATTTAGCCAGGGGAATGATTCTCGTTGCCCAAAAAGGCCATGGTGACGGTTATGCACTTGATAATCTGAATGAATATTCCATAACCGAAATTGCTAACGCCTTTGGTGGACCAATCGAATACGTCGAGGGTTATCCTGGCCGAACCGAATCAGGAAATGCCCCAAACAAAGCTAGAGAAGAGCTTGGCTGGCAAACAACCGTTGATATTATTGACTATATTAAAGAATTTGTCGCCTCCCATCCTCGATAAAAAGTCATCTATGAAAACCTTTGCCGTTTACAACTTCGGTTGCCGAGTCAACGCCGCCGAAACCAACCAGTTCGCCCAATCACTAATTGATAATAACTTTGTCCCCCTTCCTCAAGAGGGATCCAAGGGGGTTTCTCCCGATTTAATCTTTATCAACACCTGCTCTATCACCAAAAAGGCCAATATTGAATCACTCGGTCTCATTCGCCGTCTTCAAAAAAATCACCCCACCGCCAAAATCATTGTCTCGGGTTGCGCCAACCTAAAAAACCTTACCAACCTGGACAATATTTCGCTTTTAACCAATCAACAAAAAGAAGATAAGCTCATCGATCTAAATTGTGCCTATACCCACAAAATTAAGGACAAATTTTCCCACACCGACCGTTTTTTACTCAAAGTTCAGTCTGGTTGCACCGCCTTTTGTTCCTATTGCACCGTCCCCAACAAACGCCCCTATCTATATTCACTTTCGATAAAAAATGCCATTGATACCACTAAAAAAACAGTTAAGGATGGTTACAAAGAAGTAATTATCACCGGCGTTAACCTCAACCAATACACTCCCGGATTTTCCAATCTAATAGGGGAGTTGCTAGAAAAAACCGACATTTCCTTGATTTCTTTTGGTTCCATTCCCGTTCTGTGTATTGATCACCAGTTTATTGATCTATTGAAAAAATATCCCACCCGCTTATCTCGATTTTTACATATTCCTCTTCAATCCGGTTCCGACAAAATCCTAAAATTAATGAATCGCAGTTACAACAAAAAAAATATTTTAGAAAAATTTAATTTACTTAAGAAAATAAAAGATCTCTCATTTGGCACCGACATTATCGTTGCCTTTCCTGGCGAAACAGACATTGATTTTCAAAAAACCTATGATCTGTGTAAAGAAATTGAATTTTCAAAAATTCACGTTTTTCGATATTCACCTCGCCCCAACACCTCTGCTCGTAAACTGTTCCTAGAATCAAAGAAAATTAGCCAAAACATTGCCAAATCACGTTCTCAAAAACTCCGTTCCCTTATCTCCCAAACCACACTTCCATCTCGTCAAAAACAGGAAAATTAAAACTTACTTCCTGTCCAGGAAACCTAGCATTTTTACCCCAAATACAGGCTCTATTAACATCATCCCTCATTCCACCCGAAACCCTTTTCAATACTGCATCCAAAGTTTTTCCCTTTTTCATAATTAACGGATCCTTTCGATCCGCTTCACCGCTTCTCTCTCTTCTCAAATATACCCGAACCAATTCTAATCCCTGCCAAACTTTTTCTTTAAATTCTTCTATCCCCAAACCCTTGTCTGCACACATTTTTACCACCTCACCCTCAACTTTTCGCAAATCTCCTTTGCGAGCAATATCCACCTTAGTCACAATTTCCACCAGAGGAATATAGGTTCTAGTTTTGCTTAAAGCGTCAATGTATTGATCAATTGAAGTAATTTTTTCCCCAAGTTGAACCACGGCATTTTTCAAACCCATCTCTAAAGCAATTTCAATCATCATTTCCTTATCCAAGGAGTTAAACGGATCAATTATTTGAATCGCTCCCTTTCCCATTCGGTGAACATGAACCTTTGGTGCCTTTTTATTCAACCTAATTCCCGCATTTTCCATTTCCTGCTTGACCTTCTCCAGCCATTCAACCCTCTGAATATCAGTCATCAACACCACCAAGTCCGAAGCTCTAATAACCGACAAAACTTTTTTTCCAAATCCTTTTCCGCTCGCAGCTCCCTCAATTATCCCAGGCAAATCAAGAATCTGAATTCTGATTCCTTTATATTCCATCATTCCCGGAACCACCCCCAAAGTTGTAAAATCGTAATTTCCCACCTTAGATTCAGCGTTCGTTACCGCATTTAATAAAGTTGACTTTCCCACACTCGGCAATCCCACCAAAACCACCGAAGCATCTCCCGAGTGCTTAATTGCATATCCTACTCCGCCACCTCCACCTTTATTGCTTGGACCTTCCATTTCCTCTTTTAGTTTTGACAGTTTGGCCTTCAACACCCCATGGTGATGTTCACTACTCTTGTCATAGGGAGTATCTTTGATTTCTTTCTCTACCCGAGAAATTTTCATTTTTAATATTTCTTCTTTGTTCATTTTGTTAGAATATAGGGAATATGTTTTTATTTTGTCTTCTAGCGATATTTTTCCTGAATATCAATCCTATTTTAGCATCTGATCGCAATATCTTTGGTTTACACTTAACCCAAACTGCCGACATAAACTCCGCCGAGCAGATAATTAACTCCAGTAATGGTGATTGGGGTTATGTCACTCTCGTCATTCGCACTGACCAATTAGACAAAAGTACTTGGCAGGAATTTTTTGATAATTGCCGTAAATACCACATTATTCCCATAATTCGTCTGGCAACTTCCATGGAAAATAACTATTGGAAAATCCCACAAGAGGAAGACATAGACAAATTAGCCGAATTTTTAAATTCATTGAATTGGCCAATAATTCCACAATATATCATTCCTTTCAACGAAATAAATCATGCCGCAGAGTGGGGAGGTACCATCGATATTCAAAAGTTTACCGACATCGCCATTTATACCGCCAACAAATTCAAAGACTTAAATCCAAATTTCTTTATTCTTTCCACCCCACTTGATCTTGCCGCCGCCAACAATCTTCCCGACACCAAGTCCGCTTCATCTGTTTATCAAGAAATTTATAGCTACAACCCTCAATATTTCCAACTTATCGATGGTCTTGCCTCCCATTCCTACCCCAACCATGGCTATATCGGCACGCCAAACGACTCAGGCCAACACTCAATTCGAGGTTACCTATGGGAACTGGATTTTATAAAAAAACTTGGTGTTGATAAAAAATATTCAGTTTTTATCACCGAAACCGGCTGGCCTCATCGTGAAGGAGTCAAAAAAAATAATCAATTTTATTCAGTTAAAACCTCTGCCGATTTTTTAATAAAAGCTTTAGAAATTTGGCAAAAAGACGAACAAGTAATTGCCGTTACCCCCTTTATTTACAACTACCCTCAAGCCCCCTTTGATCATTTTTCCTGGCTAGATAGTCAAGAAAAACTTTTTCGCGAATATCAGTCAGTCATTGATCTACCAAAGGGCCAAAACCACCCTCAACAAATCAACAAATTCGAAATTTTAAAAATCAATTTACCTCTTTTAATTTTTAGTCAAAGAGACCAGGGTGGTAGTATCGACTTAAAGAATATTGGCCAATCAATTTGGGGAGAGACAAACTTTTGTCTTGAAGCCCAGACCTCAAACAACATAACTAGCACTCCACTCTGTACTGACAATTCTCCTGTTACCCCTGGAAAAACAACTCGAATCCCTTTTCAATTTAAAATTAATTCCTATCAAGAAAAAAGCTATCTTGGTTGGAGCGACACTCCTCAATATGAAATATCCTCTTTAAGTCCCACTTCCACCATTTATCAACCAAAGGACAATCTCTGGAGACGTTTTAAATCCTGGCTAAAAGTATTTTTAAGCTAAAGATACTTACTATAAATCACGAAATCCTTGTGAAAATAATGATTCGGAAATTTACCCTCAACCTCATAACCCAATTCCTCATAAAAATCACACGCCCGCCAACCACAACCCGTATTTAACCAAATCTTGTGTCCACCCATCTTCTTTGTAAACTCTTCGACCTTACCCATTAATTTCTTACCAATTCCCTTGCCCCTATTTTCCTCATCAATAATTATTGTCCCAATATACACTATTCCCGACTCAAACTTACCCGACACTACCCCTAGCGTCTTTCCATTTTCCTCAGCTTTAAATTTAAACTTCTTTTCTTTCCACTCGGTTTCTTTACCATAATGCGCCAGATCTAATTTATTCCACCTCTCTTTTCCAAACTCGTCACACTCCTTTTTGCTAATTCTTTTTATTTTAATCATTGTGGGCCGCGAGAGACTCGAACTCTCGACCAATCGCTTAAGAGGCGATTGCTCTAACCAACTGAGCTAGCGGCCCGATTTTTATATTATATTACAAGTGCGCCCAGGGGGAATCGAACCCTCATCAATAGTTCCGAAGACTATTACTCTATCCATTGAGCTATAGGCGCATAGCGTGTATCCCCAGTTGGGATCGGACCAACGACCTCTTCCTTAGAAGGGAAGCGCTCTATCCAACTGAGCTATGGGGACAAGCTTCGTTATTTTACCAGATTCTTGATAAAATAAGCATGTCGCCGCTGTGGTGAAATTGGTATACACGTACGCTTTAGGAGCGTATGTCGAAAGACGTGGAGGTTCGAGTCCTCTCAGCGGCACATTTTCTGTTAAACTATTTTATGTGGCTTCTTCTCTTTTTATTTTTTGCAAAACCAGTATTTGCTCAAGGATCTCCCGATCTTTACACCCAATATCGCAATGATTATCTTTATCAACGCGACCAATACCAACAATTCTACGACGATTATCTCAACAAAAAGGACATTTATACTAAATACGCTTCTGTTACTGCTGAAAAAGACAAAATTCTAGCCGCCAAAAATGTCTTTCTGTCCCAAAATATCATGCTAAAGTCCTATCTCATGACTCTTAGAACAATCCTCCAAGAAAGTCCAGACAATCAGGCAGAAATCCAAAAATATGAAAATTGGCTTTCAACCCAAAACCAACTTATCCCTAGCCTAAATACCACTGCCTCTGTCAAAGTCTGGTCAACAACCTTTGAAAAACAGTACATCGCCATCCAAACCACTCTCTATACCGGGCTTGTCCAGTCCCAAATCAACCGACGTCTCAAAACTCTTGATGAAATTAAAAAGCTCGCTGATCAAGCTGGTGTCGAATGGTCATCAAGTTTTTCCCTAAAACAAGGTGAAATAAACAAATACTTTGAACTTGCTATCGATGCCTGTCACCAAAATCAAAGACGAGATCAATTTTCAAATTTTTACCCAGAAGCCAAAAAATATCTCGATAGTGCCGACACCAACATGAAAAGTCTCATTGCCGACTTAAAATCAATTATTATCAAAAACAACAACTAACAATGGAAGAAAAACTATACCAAAACATCGACCCCCCTCAAAACAACCCCTTGGACATAAAAGAACCTGAAACCAAGGAAGTCGATAAAGAAACAAAAAAACCCATTAATAAAAAATATTTATTATTAATAATTCTTGGATCTGTTACTTTTGTTTTATTACTAATTGCCATTATTGTTACTCAAACCCGTAAAGGCAACACATCAAAGCAAGAAATTATTCCCACTCCTTCCAAAACAATGGACAATCCAGTTATCAACGATTCTCTTATTCCTAGTCCATATCAAGAAGCTTTCCAGCAATTAGATCAAAGTTTTTCCCAAGATCCCGATCTCCCCGCACCACAAATCGACATTGAAGTCGGTCAGTAAATTATTTTCTCGACAAATAAGCTCCACTATCAGTACTTATCATGATTTCTTCGCCACTCTTGATAAAAAGTGGTACCAATACCTTTGCTCCAGTATCTAGTACTGCATTTTTCATGGCTGAAGTTGCTGTATCTCCCTTAATCGAGTTTTCAGTCTCTACTACCTTACAAACTATACTTTTTGGTAAAGTGATTCCAACTGGTTTTTCGTCATAAAATTTTATCCTATACAAAAGTCCTTCCTTTAAATACACCTTATCATCGGCAATAATCTCAGATGGAACCATAAACTGTTCAAAAGATCTCGGTTCAATAAAGACGTAGTTTGATCCATCAAAATATGAATATTCCGCCTCATGGGTTTCCACCAAGACTTCTTCCACTTTTTCCCCAGATTTATAGGTATATTCCACAACACGACCTGTGTATAAATTCTTCAGTTTTGTTCGATAAAAGGCAGACCCCTTCCCTGGCGACACAAAGGTTATATCTACCACCATATGTGGTTCCTCATGAAAAAGAATATAAATACCTTTTTTAAATTGTGCTGTTGATATCATTCCCATAGACGCTATTGTAATCCTCAGGCAGGTCAAAAAACAACCCCCATGAGACCAAAAAAAATCCCAGAGCATGCTTTTAGAGGAGCCACCCCGGGATCTGAAGGCCACTATATCAGAATATTATAAACGTGTCAAATATATAGAACAAATATGTATTTTTTAGCTTCAAAAGATTTTAAAAATTCCCACTCTCCATCTCGTCAATAAAATGTTGTACCCCATAAGCCCAAGACCCATTTGAACTGGGACAGTACTTCTTCATTATTAGTTCAGGTGTATTCAACCCTTTGTCAAAATAAACTCTTTTCAAATATTCGGCATAGGATTTCAAAGCCAACTCATAATTATCAAATTTTAAAGTTCCGTTCTTGTGAATACCGTATCCCCAGCAATTATGTGAGTTCTCAGGAATTTTTTTACATAAATTCGATTCTTGCTGAGCAATCGCTACTATCCAATAGTATTCAAATCCATAAGCTTCAGATAATTCAAATATTTCCTTGGCATATGGTAAAAGAGGGGACTTATATTTTGCCAAGTACCTCTCAATAATAACTGGTCTTGCGTCCGATTCCGTTACCTGGCTTCTTATTTCTGCATCAACCTCATCACCAACCGCATCAGCCGCCAATGTTAATGCTCTTCCATCAGCAAAACTTGTCTGAATAATTCCATTTTCTGCCTTATAATCAAGCAAATATAAACTCTCTCCCACGGCTAAACCCACCAAAAATATCCCTAAAATAGTCCAAAAACACATCCTCCCAATTTTATATATTGTTTTTTCCATGAAAATTATTAAATTATGCTATCATAAGCAGACTTATGAAAACAAATCACCAACTAAAGCAACTTAAGGACAAATCCTTTGTCATTGAACTCACGCTAAAGGCAGATGACATAAAGAAAGAATATCAACATGTATTAGCGGAAATTCAGGCAACTTTTGAAAAAAAAGGTTTTCGAAAAGGCAAGGCTCCTTTGGATGTTGTTGAACAAAATATTTCCCCTCAAGCAGTCATTGAGGAAGTCTTAAACCACCTCCTACCCAAAGAATACAAAAGCATTATTGAAGAGCATCAGCTTAAACCCGTAACTGAACCTACTATCAAGATAAAAAATGAAAAACTTTCCCTAGATTCTGACTGGAATCTTGAGCTTGAATCCTCCGAACTTCCTGAGGTAAAAATCAGTCCCAAACTCTTAGTCGAAATAAAATCATTAAATAAAGACAAAAAAATCGACAAAAAAGCAAAAACTGACCAAATAATTTCTCTAATCGTCAAACATAGTCAAATTGAAATGCCAGCCATTCTTATGACCAACGATGTCAATCGTCGTCTTTCCGAACTTGTTGACCAACTTCAATTGGCTAAACTTACTCTCGATCAATATTTAAAAAATAAAAAAACCACTCTGGTAAAGTATCGAGAAGAATTGGAAAAACAGGTGAAAAATGACTGGACACTCAATCTAGCAATCAATCAAATTGCCATTGATCAAAAACTAAAAGTCGAAGAAAAAGAAATTAAAGACATTTTTACCAAAAGTCCTGAGCTTAAAAATGATCCAAATTTAGTCTATTATTTGCTTACTCAGCAAAAAGTTCTTGACTACCTACAAAATATCTTATAATTCTGTTATAATACCCACACTATGGCAGGTGGAGGATTAATGGGAAAAATAGATCCAAAAAAAATCAATCAGTATAAAGGATCAAATAGTAGCGAAGTCTTAAAAGACTCCCAAACAAGTCAAGCTCCCAAAAAATTTAGTCTTCGAGGAATTCTCGGATTAAATCAAACCGTCGAGATAAATAACAACGCAAAAAACACCGAATCTTGGGGAAAAGAATTCTTTGGCAACATCAATCAACTTCAAAAACAAGAATCATCTCTTCTCAATCAGCGTCAAAAGGAACTAGAAAATGTCATTACCGATCTTCAAGAAGAAATCAAAAAACTAACCAAATCAACTGACAACCTAGAAAAAGATGTTCAAAACGTCGCTTCGGAAAATATTCCTGAAGCCTCCGAATATCAAATAAACTTTTTAATCAGAATAAAAACTTTTATCGCCAACTTCCGAAAAAACATGAATGAAGCTTCAGAGTGGCTTGAATCCTTTGATACCAAAAAGAAGAAGAAAAATTGTTATTGGAATACTGCCAAGAACAAGAAAAAAGGTGGTCAACAATATCTAATGAGCAGCGAACATTCCGCTGCCAGAAGCGTAAATTAATTTGATATAATCTCCCTATCTGAATCTATAGCTCAGTTGGTTAGAGCGCTTCATTGACATTGAAGAGGTCAGAGGTTCGAGTCCTCTTAGATTCACAAAAAATATGAAACAAAAATATAATCTAAACCTTGTCTTCACTACATCGCCCGATAGGGCATAATTCCTTGCCTTGATTCGGGCTATCCTTTGTTATTTTTTCCTTTTTAAACTAAAATAAATATATGTCACAATTAGACGCTCAATCTCATCAAAACGATCAGTTATACAAAATTCGTCACAGCGGCGAACATGTTTTAACTCAAGCCATGCAAAGGCTTTATGGTCAAGAAAAGTTTTTTATGGCCATGGGTCCAGCCACCGACGAAGGTTTCTACTTCGATTTTGAACCCCTCAATGGCTTTAAAATCTCTGAAGAAGATTTTCCCAAAATCGAGGCCGAAATGGTAAAAATTATTAAAGAAAATTTGCCCATAGTAAGGGAAGAGCTTAGTCTTGATCAAGCTAAAAAACTTTTTAAAGATAACCCCTATAAACTTGAATGGCTAGATTCTATTACCAATAAAAAAGAAGTAATTTCTATTTACAAAACCGGCAATGAATTTGTCGATCTTTGTGCCGGACCTCATGTTGCTAAAACAGGCGAAATCAAAGCTATTAAGCTTTTATCAGTCGCCGGCGCCTATTGGCATGGAGACGAAAAAAACAAAATGTTAACTCGCATTTATGCCACCGCCTTTGAATCAAAAGAGGCTCTCGACAACTTTCTTTGGCAAAAAGAAGAAGCCAAAAAACGGGATCATCGTAAAATCGGCAAAGAACTTGACCTTTTTTCCATCGACGAATATGTTGGCCCAGGCCTAATTCTTTGGCACCCTAAATTATCTGTAGTTCGTGAAGAAATCGAAAATTACTGGCGCCAAGAACACCGAAAAAACGGCTATCAATACATCTATACTCCACATATTGGTCTGTCAAATTTATGGGAAAAATCCGGTCATTTAAGCTTCTACAAAGATAGTATGTACCCCTCAATGTCCATGGATACAAAGTCAAAAGATGAGCCAACTACATATTACGTCAAACCCATGAGTTGTCCTTTTCATGTTCAAATATTTAAATCCCGGCCCAGAAGTTACCGAGAATTTCCTCTCCGTTGGTGTGAGCTTGGAAGCGTTTATCGATATGAAGAGTCTGGTGTTCTTCATGGCATGCTACGTGTTCGCGGTTTTACCCAAGATGATGCCCACATTATCTGTCGTGAGGATCAGTTTATCGACGAGGTCAACAAAATTCTTGATTTTGCTCTCTCGATGAACAAAACCTTTGGTTATGACAAATTAAACGTCTATCTTTCTGTTCGAGATCCCGAAGATAAAAAAAGTAAATATGTTGGCGAAAAAAGAGTCTGGGAGCTTGCCGAAAAAACTCTTGAAGAAATTTTAGTCACCCGCAAGGTAAAATTTCAAAAAGATGTTGGTGGTGCCAAATTCTATGGCCCAGCCATCGATCTAAAGGCGGTTGACGCCATGGGTCGAGAATGGCAAGGAACCACAATCCAGCTTGACATGAATTTACCAACTCGTTTTGGTATGAGCTATATCGGTCAGGACGGGCAAGAACATACTCCGATCATGCTTCACCGCACCTTACTTGGTTCAATGGAAAGATTTGTTGGTACCTTAATCGAAAACTACGCTGGTGCCTTCCCTGTTTGGCTTTCTCCGATCCAAGCAAAATTAATTCCCATTACCGATGCTCAACATGATTACGCCAACAAAATCTTGGCTAAACTTCAAGAGCAGGGGATTAGGGCCGAAGTTGATGACCGTTCAGAAAAAATGCAATCCAAAATTCGCGACGCTCAAATGGAAAAAGTTCCCTACATGCTTATCATTGGTGGTCGTGAAGCTGAATCAAACTCTGTTTCCGTCCGCCAACGAGACGAGCAAGATCTTGGTGCAATGCCATTTGATGAATTTTTGGCCAAAATTAAGGAACAAATCAACACCAAGTCATTAAATTTGATAAAATAAGCAAAGATGGCTCAAAAATATTACAGAATAAACCACCAAATCACCGCTCCAACTATTCGTCTTCTAGACAGGGAAGGTAAGCAAATTGATGTTCTCTCCCTTCAAGACGCCCTCAAACTCGCTCATGACAATGAGCTCGATTTGGTGGAAATTTCCGGAAATGCCAAACCTCCTGTCGTTAAAATGATTGAATATTCTAAGTTCAAATACCAAGAAGCAAAAAAAGCCAAAGCTGAAAAAAAAGGTACCAAAGGTGGTGAAACCAAGGAAGTTCAAATGACCCCTTTTATTGGTCAAGGTGACTACGATACTCGAGTCAAAAAATCGAAAGATTTTTTAGCTACTGGAAATAAAGTCAAATTAAGTATAAAATTCCATGGTCGCCAAATTCAGAAGCCTGAATTCGGTTACCAGCTTATCGAAAGGTTTACCAACGATTTAGCTGAGTTGTCCACCACCGAAGGTGCTGCAAAACTTATTGGTAAAAGGCTCTTAGTAACTTTTACCCCGGTCAAAAAAACCAAAAAAGAACTATGAAAAAAGCAAGTTTAAAACATAAAGTAAAAAAATCTGTTAGTAATCGCTTCACCGTCACCAAAAACGGTAAAGTCCTTCGCGAGTCTGCCTTCAACCGACACCTTCGACGTAAAAAGAGCAAGAAACAACTTCGCAGACTTAAGGGTAAAAAATTAGTCACCGGTAAAATTGCCACTAAAGTTAAAAAATTATTAGGTAAAAGATAATCAAATATGAGAGTTAAAACAGGAACAGTCCGTCGTGCCGGACATAAAAAAATCTTAAAACTCGCCAAGGGTTTTTGGATGACTCGCCACAAAAGGTTTAAAGTCGCCAACGAGGCAGTTTTACATGCGGGTCAATACGCTTTTAATGGTCGACGTATTCGTCGCCGTGATATTCGTCGACTTTGGATCGTCAGACTTAACGCTGCTCTAAAAGGCTTTGATACTAGCTATTCTGTCTTTATCAAAAAAATGAAAGACAACCAAGTAGAATTAAATCGTAAAATGCTTAGCGAAATCGCCATCAACGATCCTGCTACCTTTAAAGCAATCTTTACTTCCCTCAAATAAGGGGAATTTTGATTTTAAAAATATTAAACTCCCCGAAACAGGGGAGTTTTTTGTTAATATAAGCATACAATCAAATGGACCTAAATATACTAAAAAAACAATTTGAACAAGACAAGTCAAAGCATCCAGAAAAAATTCAAGTCGATTGGCTCGGTAGAAACGGAAAATTAAATACCTTATTTTCCCAACTTAGTCCTGAAGACAAAAAAAACATCGGCAAAGAATTCAACCAGTTTAAAGTTGAAATTGAAAACTACATCAACACCCAAATTGCAGATATTAAAAAAGAAATAGACAAGCACCCCGTCAATACAGCCGAATCTTCCCCAAAAAAAGAGGAAAACAGTATCCCTAATCCCAAAAAAATAGGTCACCTTCATCCTCTTACCCAAACTGAACGACGCCTAAACGAAGTTTTTCGTAAACTAGGTTTTTCAATCTACAATAGTCCTGAAATTGTCACCGATGAGTACAACTTCGCCCGTCTCAACGTTCCCGCCAATCATCCGGCCCGCGACATGCAAGATACCATCTACATTAAAGAACCCGAATACCTTCTTCGGACTCAAACCTCAACCATCGAGTCGTACCTTCTACAAAAAGAAAGCAAAAATTTACCCATCCGAGCCGCCTTCCCTGGTAGTGTTTTTCGAAATGAAAAAGTTAATCGAAGTAACCACTTTGTCTTTCATCAATATCAAGCTGTTGTTGTCGACAAAAATATCACCATGAAAGATCTTATTGGCACCATGGATCTAATGTTCAAAACCCTTTATGGCCCAAAAGTCGTCGTCCGCTATCGATGTAAATACTATCCCGAAGTCGAACCTGGCGTTGGCCCCGACATGCAATGTTTCTCCTGCCACGGAAAAGGCTGTCCTATTTGTAAGTACGCTGGTTGGATCGAGATGGGTGGATCAGGGATGATTCATCCTAAAGTTTTTGAAATGGCCGGAATCGACACCAATATTTGGAGTGGTTTTGCCTTTGGAATGGGTCTCGATCGCTGGACCATGGCCGAAAACAATATTAAAGATATTCGCACTCTCATGGGCGGCAACCTCGCCTACAAACCAAACCTATGAAACTAATCTATTCGGAATTAAAAAAACTTCTCCCCAACTTATCAGTAAAACCAGAACAATTACGTGACGACATCACCATGATCGGCCACTTTACAAACTACTTTGAAGAAATCGATGGTGAAATAGTTTTTGATCTAGACATCAAAGTAAATCGTGGCGATTGTCTTGCCTATTACGGTCTTGCTCGAGACCTATCAGTTTTTTACAACACCCCTCTTACCCTACCAAACAATTTTCCTGTCAACAAAGCCACGCAAACTCTCCCCATTACCGTTGGCACCGACAAGGTCAAACGAATCATGGCTCTTAAAATTTCTGGACTAACTAACTCTTCTTCACCCGACTGGCTCCAAAAATTTATAAAACTCCACGGTACCAAACCCATCAACACCCTTGTTGATCTCACCAACTACATCATGTTTCTCTACGGAATTCCCGTCCATGCCTTCGACACCAGGCTTTCCGGTGACCAACTAATTTGGGAAATAAATTCCCGATTCAAAGAATTTACCAGTCTCGA
>JAHISL010000015.1 GCA_018818185.1 Patescibacteria group bacterium
CCAGTGGTGGGTATTAAAACCTCCAACTTTCTGAAAATCAGTTTTTTTGACGATAAGATTAACTGAGGGAAAATCATCGACAAATCTTTTTGATTTAACTGAATTACGATATGTCCCAGCTCCACCACTTCCAAGAGGAGATGACCAGACAAGACCAGATGCCTTTTGAAAAATGTCGTCGTCTTTGGGGGTTAGACAGGGGCCACACAGAGCAGATAGTTTGGGGGTAAATAGTTTTGAAGCATTTTTTAACCAATCCTTTTGGGGAAAAGAGTCATCGTCTAAAAATGCGAGATATTTACCTTTGGCATTTTTGGCACCTAAATTTCTTTTTATAGCTGGACTGACAGGTCCAGAAATTTTGTCGGTGACAACGATAATCTCAAAGCTCTTAAAACTTTGAGACTTTAGTTTTGACAGTGTTTGGGCAAGATATTTTGTTTCTGAGCGGACAGGAATAATTATTGAGAAAAGTACTTTTTTCATTGGCCTGTATTAATTCTCATTTCTAATTCAGGGTCGTAAATCCATTTTCTTTTATTTTTATCATCATAGTAGTGAAGAATTTTTAGTCGATAAAAAACTGCTAAGGCGTCTTTTAGGCAATTAAAAATTGTTGCCAGACCGGTTGCGTGAGTGAGACTTTCAAAGGCGTAGTTGAGTTTTATGGGGGCTTCATAGATTTTATTAAAACCCAGGAAACTTGACACAGATAAGATTTCTAGGTCAAAGGCATAGCTTTTTACAAGCAACCTTGGCAAGACTTTTTCGAGAACTTTTCTTTTAAATATTTTAAGTCCTGCCTGGGTATCATGAATATTTATTCCAAGTAGGTATTTTGAAATTAGGTGAGCACCAAAACTAATAATTTTCCTATCCATAGGGTATTTTACCTGAGATGCAGGATGTTGCTTGGAACCGACAATTATATCAGCTTGGTACCATTCCATGTGTTCTAGGAGCATAGAGATGCCGTTTGGGTCGATCTCCATGCCCGAATCAATAAAGGCAACATAGTCCCCCTTTGATCTAGCCATGGCATAGCGAAGAGCATATCCCTTGCCTCGATTGTGGGGATATCCGATTACAGATAGATTTTTTAAATGACATTTCCTTGCCTCTTGAAATGTTTTATCTGTTTTAGTTCCATCTACGACCAAAATGAGTTCGTATGGATAACGAATTTGTTCGAGAGTGTCGTATATTGAGTATATGTCTTGCCTGATTGTATTTTCTTGTTTGTATGCAGGAACAATTACAGACAAAAAATGATTACTATTTTTGCTCATCAAGTTCGACTAAACGGTAAACTCCAAGGGTTTGCAGGGCGGTGGATTGCCAGGAAAAAAATTGCGCTCTCTTGATACCTGCTTTTGAATATTTTTGACGTAATTTTGTATTTACCCATAGTTTTTTAAGTGCTGACTCTAGACTTGACTGGGAATATGGATCAAAATATTCACCGTTAAAATCCATTATTTCGGGAAGACAACTTTCTTGGGAGTAGCAAACTGGCGTACCCGACTGCATGGCTTCGACTAATGGTAGCCCAAAACCTTCTGAGAACGAGGGTTGGCAGTAGAGAGTGGCTAGATTGTATATTATCGGTAAATCTTCATCGGGAACAAAACCGGTAAGGTTTATAAGATGTTTTTTTTCTTTGGGTAACGATTTTTGTGTGTTTTGAAGCCAGTGAATGTCCTTTGTCCATGGATGTACAGGAGTATCTTTTGTGGCGGAGGAGCCGACGATAACAAGTGGGTAGGAAAGATTAAGACAGGCTTTGACGAGGGTGGGGATATTTTTGTTCCAGTTAATATCACCGACATAGAGGATAAATTTGCTTGGTAATTTGTATTTGTTCCTAATATTTATTAGTGTTTTCTTATCAGTAATTTTTTTAAAATATGGAGCGGCGGCTTCATAGGTAGTAAAAATTTGGTCTATCGGATAATTTATCTGATCGATAATCTGATATTTGGCGGAATGTGATGGACAGATGATGTATTGCGAATTTTGAAGCCGCGATCTCTGGATCAACCACTTAAGTTCTCCTTTAATTCCAACGGGAAAATGTTTTTTAAAGGCTCGTGGAATTAGATCGTGACAGGTTACAATGTATTTTTTGTTGTCTTTGGGTAAGGTGAGCTTGAAGGGATCAAAATATGGATAGTGAACTAAATCAAAACCAGTTAAGAGCTTAGAGTTATCAGTTACGAGTTCAATTTGGTAGTGCTTATAATCAGGATTAATTTTAATTTCCTTATGGAGGGCTGTCACCAGATTTCGAGTATAAAAACCAACACCACGCTTTGAATTGCCATCACTAAGGGGACTGACATCAATAGCAACCTTAAATTTTTTCATGATAAAGTTCGAAAAGTTTAACGTAGGCTATGGGAAAACGTAGAGATGAATACCAAGAGAAGACAAAACCAGGAAAGGCGTCGACATAGCCACGGTGTCTAAAATAGGTAAGCAAAAACCAATAAATTGGCATTATTAAAAAATATTTTATGAAGTTTAGGCAGTTGATTTTAATTTTTTTGTCTTTTAACTCTTGGGCTAATAAAGTAGTGTATCGGCTATTTCTCATCAAATAGCGATTAAAGTTTGGGTCGGCGTAATGAAGAAGATCAGAATTTAGAGTTGATGTGGGGCCTCGAACTTCTGCCTGTTCGTGGACATCTTTGCAAGGCAATTTGGCAAAACCATTTCGATATAGTCTGATGGTGGGATCGGGGTAGACACCACCCTTTTTTAAAAATCTTCCTAAAAAAAAGTTTTTTCTTTTAATCCAAAAGGCGTTATATTTCGTATCTGAAATTGTTTTTAAAATTTCAGACTTAAGCTCGGGACTAAGCACCTCATCAGCGTCAAGCTGGAGGATCCATTCACCAGTGCAAGCGTCAATGGCCATCTGTTTGTTGAGGTGAAACATGGGCTTGTTACTAGTTGAAATTATCTTTACATTTTTAAACTTTTTGGCAATTTTTACAGTATCATCTGTTGATTGCCCGTCAACAATTACAATTTCGTCAACCCAATTGGCAACGGCGTCTAGACAACGTTTAATATTTTCTTGTTCGTTGTAGGTGGCTATGGCCACTGAAAGTTTGTTTTTCATTTATTTAGTATATATTCTAAAGCTTTGTCCGGTAGATTCAAAATCGGAGGAATCAATAATTAATGAATGGTCAGGTATTTCGGAGGGAATATTGAAAGTAATATTGTCGATAGTCTCGACAGTTGAAAAACCAAATTGGTCAGGAGGGGTTAGCTTTATCTGCGACTGAATTTTTTTGGGATCGTATTTTGAATAAAATAAATACAGAATGTAGGGCTGGTCATATTTATTGGTTAGATAGATATGTTGATAGTTATCTTTTTGCGATTCAATATAGGGAATCACTTCTGAAAATCCCCTATTCCAGGCAAAAGAATATCTTTTTGGTGCGTGGATATAATAAGCATCTAGATAATAGAGAACAGATAATAAATAAGTAAAAAACAAAATCCAAGAAACAAACAATTTCCAACGACCACGATTCAATAAGCAAACAATAATAGAATTTAAGCCTAAGGCAATTAAAATTGATAAGGGAATGAGCATTGGTAATGCCCGGAGAGCTGATGGTGCCTGAAAGGTTAGAGAAGAAGCTAATGGAGCAATAAATAAGAATGAAAATGCAAAATTACGAAGATGCTTATTTTTTGATCTAATTAACTCAACGACGCCTAAAAGTAAAAAGGGTAATTCGATTAAATATAGTTGACCCATGTCAGGATTTTTTGATCGTGGAACTTCGTCGCCGGAGATAAACAAAAAATTTAGATTGAAGTGTGAGGTGTATTTTTCGGCCCAAGATATGGTGTAAAGCAGTCTTCGATTGTGGATGACACGGGTAATAATGTTTAGATTTGAATGCTGGTTGAGTAGTTCTTCGGAGCGGGATAGTGGACCCATATCAGCAGTAATACCAACACCACCAAAACGGGCCATACCACCATTTTTTAAAAATGAATATAAAACTGGAGATACCAAAAGTAGACCAATAAAAATGGCGATTAGAAATTTTGCTTTAAATACCTTATTAAAATTAAATATTAAAATTGTTAAAAGGAGCACGGGAGCAATAATTCTGGCAGAGTGATAGGTGGCAAGAGCAACGACAAGTGGAAGAGGAAATAAATAAAGGTATTTTTCTCGATTATTAATTAAGTATAAATATAGCCAATAAATGCCTAAAAGTAGAAAAAATAATGCCGTACTACTTTCCCATGCACCGCGAGAAAATTGAAGGTGCCAAGGAGATATAGAAAGAATAAAAGAACTATAGAGCGATAGTTTTTTAGATTTAGAAAGAAGAAATATTAATTTATATAAAACTAAAATTGTGAGAACAGAAAAAATAAGATTAGGAAAACGGACAGCCAATGGGGTAAGACCAAGAATTTTAATAAATGGAATAGCTAAATAGACATAGGCACCGGGTTTGTAGTCGCCAAATGATTTGAAATGAAGTGGCCAAGCGGCCCCATGTTCATCTTTTCCTGTTTGGATTAGAGAGTAAGCATTGTATCCTAGGGCGGCTTCATCGGGATTTAGTGAGGGGATTTTACTAATTTGCCAAAAGCGTAGAACTGAGGCAAGAAATAGGATTAGTAGAATTGGTTTAATTTTTATAGCCATAAAAAGTTGAAATATTATTAATCGGTGAAAGTGGTTGTAGCCTGGTAATGTCGACACCTTGAATAACAGTATCATCAATAGAAAATACGCCAAGAATAGGTGAAGTTTGGATTGTGATGTGGTTAAAATTTGGATTTTCAAAAATGATGTTATCAATCTGATGAACCTTGCCAGTGTCGATGGAGGTAGTGGTCATTTTGTTGGTTGATTGGTAGGTAGAGGGTGAATATTTTTTATAAAAAAGGTAATAGATATATGGTTGACCATAGAAATCAGAAAAATAATTTTTGCGATCAGTCTCGTTGCTAATTAAATATTCTATGGCCTGCTGATATCCATAGAGCCAATCTTGAGGTGATTTTTTGACCATATGGTTTAAGTAAAGATCACCATAATAGATAAAGGAGGCAAAATATATAAGCAGAATACAAATTTTTAATAGATGTCTTTTATATTTGTTGACAATGAAATTTATGCCGTATGCAGAAAAATAACAGAGAGGTAGGGAAAAACTCATAATTCGAGTTGCTTGAATTGAATCGCGAGTCAGGGAGGCGGGAATAGGAGAAAGAAGAAGCCAAAGGAAGAAGAATTTAGATAAATAGTTTGATTGATTGGTAGATAAGAAATGAAAAATACCAATAATTAGAAATATAAATGAGGGAAACAGCAAAACACCAGTGTATGGCGCTCCGTGACGTGGGTTTTGCCAGTCGCCTTGGGTAAGTAAGAATTGGGGTGAAAAGTGATTAAAATAGCGTGTAAGAAAATTTCTGGTGAAAAATATTATTTGATTCTGAAAAAGAGCTAAGTCTAGTTTGTTTGATTCGGAAATAATTAAATTTTGTTCCTCGTTGCTACGCGGGTATGAAAAAAGACTAACAACCTGGAGTCGATTCCCCTGCTGTTGAAATAATAATCCGTAAAGTATTGGAAG